>JBCDMA010000036.1:0-19419 GCA_038744645.1 Pseudomonadota bacterium
CACAGCGTCGTGTAACTAAACAGCCAATCAAAATGCACCAGTATCCAGTCATTTATATTGGTCATTGCGTCTAGAAACGCGGTTAAGTTTACAAAACTAAATACAACCGCCGGGAACAATAATGCAAAGGGTGGCCAGAACACTAGATTGCGAACGCTTTGTTTTGCTCCCGTTTGCATACGGCCTTTAATTATAAGCCTCCTTCGGTCAATTCATTGTAATTTACTGCATTACATCACGTGTATTCAATGGCTTGAAATCAGTGGTCATCATCCCACGTGCCCGTCATTAAGCTAACCGGCGAGTATTCATCAAAGCGCCATCGCATCGGCAGTGCGTTCTGCAACAGAAACCCGTGGTCTAGTGTAAACTGCCAAAGTCTCTGTGCACCTTTAAATTGCAGGTGCGCATCAGAGTGCCACAGCGTCTTCGCTTTACCCGTGAGGGTTAAAACATCACCCGTAGAAAAATCAATAAACAATAGTCCAACATGCGGGTTTACTTCAATGTTTCCCAGTGTATTAAAGAGATTGTTGCCTCTATAGTCAGGAATGGTTAACGTTTTTGCATCATCAACGCGAACAAATCCAGCTTGACCACCCCGATGAGACACGTCTGCGCCGTTTGCTCTGCTTTGTGCATCCTTATCAACATTTTTGCTGGTGCTCGCCACAAAGAACGTATCTGCATTTTTAATCAATTTCCCTATCATGCCATCAAATTCTGTCACTTTCGTTGCCGTTGATGCTTCTGGCTTAAAGTCTTTTTTCCATTCAGTCTCACGGATCTGAATGTATTGCGGGCAATTTCCAAATGCTTGCAACACATCTAGGGATATTTTTCCGTCACTTGTGGCTGTTAACTGCGTACTGGCGCGGTTGCGTCGACGATTGCTCAAATCAATGCCCAACAAGCCTATGCGCAGCCCGTCTGCATTTTTAATCGCGTTAACCATGGGGTCATTATGCAGCGGCGACGTTTTCAAATGCATTTTCTTGTCAGTTGGAAAAGAAATGAACCCAGGTTTACCTACCAAGATACTCGCCCATACCTTATCATTTTGGTCATGATAGCCAGCAAACAGATAAGGCAAGGCGCTGTAAAACGTCTTGTGTTGCTCGACCATGACATCGCGTATCATCCGAGGTGCAATGGTCTCTATGCGTTTAGCAACGCCTAATTTCTTCTGGATGGCTATTTCACCTTCATGAAAAATGGGCTCAGCTTGAGTCTGCATCTCAATATCCTCTTATTTACACTCGAATGTGCGTTGCGCCTCGGCATCACACAGCGTTTCTAAAGGCAAATATTGCAATTCAAAATGCGATAAATGATGGCATTGTGTCACGCCATAGCGGTCAAAAATTACACTTGTCCTGGTCAGGGTGCGTTCAAAAAATGTTTGAAGTGTCGTTTTCATGTCATCACCTTCAATGTTGTTTCGGGATTATTTTGTTGTTATTAACTATATTGGTGTTTATAAAGGAGATAAATGTAAGTTTTATAGAATTAATATCCATGAATTGTGGATAATAGGATGGCATATGGATTCAATAGACATGATGAGAGTCTTCACAACCGTGGCGCGACAAGGTTCATTCACCGTCGCTGCAGAAGAGCTGGATATGGCTGTTCAAACAGTGAGTAAATACGTCAAAGCACTAGAAAATAAGCTTTCGGTGCAATTGTTTAATCGCACAACGCGAACAGTGAATCTAAATGATGCCGGAAAAGTCTATTATGAGCGGTGTCTTGATTTAATATCGCAATTTGAAGAGCTCGAAAATGCGACGACGTTTGATAATGCAACGCCCAAAGGCCGCATACGCATTACAGCGCCGACGGCATTTGGCGAGCTGCATTTAATGCCGGCATTGGCGCGATTTCAACAGCAATACAGAGAGATCTCATTAGACGTCGATTTATCTAATCGTAAAGTCTCGATCATTGATGACGGATTTGATTTAGCTGTGCGCATTGGTGAGCTTCAAGATTCAAATCTGTTTGCAAAAAAACTCTTGTCAATGCGCGTTTGTGTTTGCGTCGCTCCCGGTTACCTTAAAAGACATGGCGTACCAAATACACCTGACGATCTCAAATTACATAATTGCTTGCTCGACAGCAATTTTCGATTTTTCAAACATTGGCCGTTTCACAAACAGGGGCAAATGACAAAAATTGAGGTGTCAGGGAACTTCATTGGCAACTCACCAAGAGCCCTACGCCAGATGGCGTTGTCCGGCGCTGGCATTGCAGTATGCCCAATGTACGTTATTCAAAAAGATGTTAAAGAAGGACGACTGGTGTTGCTGTTCGAGGAAATGGAAACAAGTACGTTTGGCGTGTATGCGCTTTATCCTCATCGTAAGCACTTGTCTAAAAGAGTGAGAGTATTGGTTGATTATTTGGCAGACGCATTGAGAGATATCCAATAGTCGGTTGACATTTTCTACTTTTGTGAACAGGGGGCTGGCTGTTTTGGGTGAATCTGCACTGTTTACATATATGCAATCTAATCACAACCTCGGTGTAATTATACGCAAAGCGAAGTCGATACAATGTATTATTTAAAGTGCTTGAACGGTTTGGGAATTATAGTTGCCAGAGCACTTACTCTACTTCATCTTGCTGGTTGTTCTGAGCTCTATCGCATTTGCGTTCCTCTATTTCATCCCTACGAGTAAGCTTGGGCGAAGCGACCATTCTGTTCCTTACTTCAGGCTGTTTTATCTTTGCAATGCAATGGGCTTTGCTCAATTCATCATTGGTGATTCATCCTTTGCAGCCGCGGTAGGAAATGCCTTCTTTGTATTATCCGTGCATTCACTTGTTTTTGGTTTAAAGCTAAGAACAATGGACATAAGGCCACTTAATTCACAGATATTTGCCGCCATTAATGCCGTCGCTATATTTTTCTTCACCTGGGTTACTCTCACTCTAGAGTCTAATCCCCGCATATTTATAGTATCTACCATTTCCATAAATATGGGCGCGCTGTATCTCTACAGCTTTTACATTTGTCTGACGAAAGACGTAGAATCGATTCGAACCAAGACGCTACGTGGATCATTGATCATAAGCGCTATACTGATATCACTTTCCTGGCTTCCTCTGTACTTAACCAATGACACCGTATTACATTTACGAGGCATTTTTGCGTCAGTAACCGTTATTCACTTTGTATTGTTCGGTGGATTGCTATCACTATTGATGTCAGACGTGATCCACTTTTACTACACTAATTCTATTACCGATAGTCTTTCAGGGCTTTACAACAGGCGGCATTTTACCGACGTTGGTCGCGACATGGTAAATAGCGCCAAACGCCATAAATTCCCAATATGCTGTGTACTTTGTGATATTGACCGTTTTAAGTCAGTCAACGATACGCACGGCCATGACGTTGGCGATGAAGTGATTAAAACTGTGGCTAAATTGCTAAAAAAGAACGCGCGTCCGCGCGATCTAGTCGCGCGTATTGGTGGAGAGGAGTATGCAATACTGCTTGATAATACGGATATCGCGGGTGCTGTTGATTATGCCGAAAGGGTAAGGCGAAACATCAAAAAACTGAAAATGCATGGCAATGACGTGACCATCTCTATAACGGCTAGCTTCGGCATTTTTGATGCATCGGAGAGTACTATTCAAGATGCGCTCAAAAATGCGGATATGGCGTTATATCGCTCTAAACGCAATGGAAGGGATCAAGTTTCTACCCAACTGTGATGTTTATTTTGTACTTGCACTAGTGCATTGAATACAAGACAATCAAGATTCTTTCTGCTCACAATCGTCCTCCGAATTGAACAATGAAAACCGTGCTAACCTAGGTGTTTTCTATGCCATCGCTGCGTATGGCATGTGGGGCGTGGCGCCCATTTATTTTAAACAGCTGACGCAAATCCCAGCGCAAGATATTCTCATTCATCGCATTGTTTGGGCAGCGGTTCTGCTGTTAGGGATGATATTTTTACTTAAACAGCGTCCTATGGTGCAACTGGCTTTAAAGACAAAGCAAACGGTTGTAACACTCATTGTTGCTGGTGCTTTGCTGGCATTAAACTGGTTTATATTTATTTGGGCTGTAAACCATGACTATTTACTTGAAACAAGTCTTGGTTATTTCATTAGCCCGCTGGTGAATGTTGCTTTTGGTGCTTTGTTCCTTGGCGAGCGATTTAGACGATTACAAATCCTTGCCGTAGCAATCGCAATCATCGGTGTCTCGTACTCACTTATCACCTACGGAAAGCTGCCTTGGGTCGCCTTGGGATTGGCGATCACCTTTAGTGTCTACGGGCTACTTCGCAAAAAAGCAACGGTAGATGCATTACCGGGTTTGTTCATCGAAACTGTATTACTGTTGCCGTTCGTGATGCTGTATCTGTTGTTTATTTCAAACACCGTCGGTGACATGGGACAGCTTAATACCGCGACAAACTTACTGCTATTGGCGGCTGGCGCAGTTTCCGTAGCGCCATTACTGTGTTTCACCGCAGCGGCAAGAAGACTGCGATTATCTACTCTTGGTTTTTTTCAATACATTGGGCCCAGCATCATGTTTGTGCTCGCCACATTCATCTACGACGAGCCGTTAAGTCACGATAGGTTCATCACCTTTATATTTGTGTGGACAGCGTTGATCATATTTAGTCTGGATTCTTTTCTAAGTTACAAAACGCAACGTAACAGAATCCCTTAACCAGAGCACTAGCGCTCAGTTGCTTGCATATAAATCCCGTCAAAACTGAGCTTCTACTTATGTATTGCTGGTAATCGATTCTAATTCCTGAGAGGCAATAACGTCTTTCTTTTCATCCTGGCTGTGGTCCGATGCCAGCACCATGTAAATGGTAGGCAGTACAAGCAAGGTAAAGAATGTCCCTACTAACATACCTGCAACGAGAATAATGCCGATGCTATTGCGTGCTTCCGCGCCTGCGCCTGTAACTAATACCAATGGGAAATGGCCCAAAACGGTTGCAGCTGTAGTCATCAAAACGGGTCGCAGACGAATTTCAGCCGCGCGCCTTACTGCGTTGAGTTTATCTAGACCTTGTCGCTGCATGTGATTCGCAAACTCAACGATGAGTATGCCGTTTTTTGCAACTAGACCTACTAGGGTGATAAAGCCAACTTGTGAGTAGATGTTAATCGTGGTGAAATCCAGAAAACTGAACACCATAGCACCGCTCAGTGCCAATGGCACTGAACCTAGTAGCACAACTAAAGGATCTCTCAAGCTATTAAACTGAATGGCGAGAACGAAGAAGACAAACACCAGTGCAACGACTAGCACGCCTTCAAGCGTATTGCCTTCTAATCTTATTTGCCTAGATTCTCCTGCGTGGTCCAACTGATAATTGGCAGGTAGAATATCTGTAGCTAATTCTTCAAGAATAGACAAACCTTGCTCTTTCGTGGTGAGGCCAGGAATGGGTTCAGCAAAGATCCGAAATGCGTTTTTTTGTTGAAATTTAGCAAGTACACGAGGTGCGGTTTCCGTGCGGATTTGTGCTATTGCCCTTAGTGGGATCAAATTTCCCGTCGGTGTTCTGACCTGTAAATCCAATATTGCATCAGGGTTGAGTCGATCTGTGCCTTGCACCATTGGGATCACGCGATAGGCTCGACCATCCTGGTTATATCGATTCACGAAATTACCAGAAAGCAGCGTTGATAGCTGGCTGTTGACATTAGCCAAATTCATTCCGAGATCGGCGATTTTCTTGCGATCTAACTCAAAACGCACCTGCGGCAGGTCAATTTTAAGGTCTGTATTAACAAAAATAAATCTGCCAGATTCATTGGCAGCCGCCACTAATTTATCTGCAAACTGTTTGAGCTGCACATAAGAGTCTGTTGATAGAACAACTAACTCAACTGAAAAGTTGCCCGCGGTAGGTAATGCAGAATCAAGTACAGGAAAGGCTTTTACCCCTGGCACTTCGGTGAGTTTGCCAAAGGCTTGCCAAAACATATCTTGAACACTTTGAGAACGTTCATCAACGGAAGAAAAATCGACACCAGAAAACCCACCTGCAGGATTCATGATTTGCCACATGTATTTTGCGCCTTCGAGTTCCTTCATCGTTGTAACAACGTCATTCATATGCTCAAGTGTATAATCAATATTTGCCTCTGGTGCAGACTCTACTATCACTGTAATACTCGATTGATCTTCGGTGGGAGCCAGTTCCTTGAGAGAACCCAAATAAAACGGGATACTTAACAATGAAAGACACACAGCGACGAAAAGTATTTGAAATTTAAGATCAATGGTTTTGACCACCATCTTTCCGTAGAACCTTTGGAGCACGGCAAATTTATCGTTTACCCATTTGGTTAAACCACTTTCTTTGCCGCCTTTAGCGCATGCATAAGCACTCATGATCGGCGAAAGCGTTACTGCCACAACACCGGATATAATCACCGCAATCGCGAGCGAAAATGCAAACTCTTTAAAAAGAGCACCGGTCAAACCTGTAAGCAGCCCAATGGGTGCATATACCGCTGCAAGCGTAACTGTAGTGCTTACGATGGGTGCCAACAGTTGTCTTGAGCTTGCAAGTGCCGCCTGCATTCGGCTCATACCTGTGCGCATGTAGCGCGCAACGTTTTCTACCACAACAATGGCATCGTCAACCACCAGTCCTACGGATAACACAATTGCAAGTACCGTCAACAAGTTGATGCTGAAACCAACCAATGACATTGCTGCAACCGCACCTAATATAGAGATAGGTATCGTAATCAACGGAACCATAGCCGTTCGGAATGAGCCCATCATAGCGAGGACGACAATGCCAACCAATAAGACAGTTTCGCCCAATGTCGTGAAGATTTCTTTCAGCGCATCGCGCATATAAAGCGTGCCATCATAACCGTCAGTGATGCGCAGACCCCTTGGCAAAGTAGCATTGATCTCATCAATCATCACATATAGACGGTCGCCAATTTCAATTTCATTCGCACCAGGAAGCGGCCAAACAGATATGTATAAAACAACTTGTTCATCAAGGCGCGCAGTGATAACGCCTTCTTCTTCGTTTAGCTCGACATCTGCAACATCTTTGATTCGAATCTGGATCCCGTCACTTTCTCGGATAACAAGAGATTTAAATTCTTCCACGCTTGTAAGGCTGGTATCCGTGAGCAACGAGATCCGCTGCTGGTCGTTTTCACTGCGGCCTATCGTAGAAATTTGATTGTTAGCTTGTAGCGCAGCACTGACATCGTCGGCGGATACGTTAAATGCCGCCATGCGTTTTGGATCTAGCCAAATTCGCATTGAAGGTGAACGTCCGCCTTCTAGTCCGACGCGTTGCACCCCAGGAATAGTGGCTATGGTAGGTGTTACATTTCTGGCCAGATAGTCGGTTACCTCAAGCCGCGACATATCCGCCTCTACCTCATCGTATTCTACGGTGAGGTAGAAGATGGCAAAGGGGCGATCAGCACGCACCACTTGAATTGAGGGGTCTTCTGCAGCTTCTGGCAACTCAAAACGTATTTGATCGATGCGCGCAGATAGTTCGGCTAAGGCATCCGAAGGCTTTTCATTCAACCGCAACCAAGCAGTTACCGTACTTAACCCGGGTGTTGTATTAGAGTCCACATAGTCAACACCTGGCACGGAGGAGGCTGCGCGCTCGATGGGCTCTGTAATGAAACCCTGCACAATTTCCGCTGATGCGCCAACATAAGGCGTAGAAATGACAATAGACGCACTGCTTAACTGTGGGAATTGCAGAATTGAAATGTTAAATGCTGCTCGCAGTCCAATAAGAATGAACGCAAGGGAAATTACAATGGCAATTATGGGCCTCTTGCTAAAGATATCCATAATCGACGGCGTATTAATTAACTTTGAATTAGCCTCTGAAGCGTCAAGTTTTTCTAAGGGTTGATCAGACACTAGCTTTCTCCTGCCGTTTTCACCCATAGACCTTCAGTCAACTTCGCAGAGCCAACGGTCACGACTAATTCACCTGATTCAAGTCCACCTGTGATCATCACCGTATCCAATTCGCGTCCCGCATATTCTACCGGTGTGCGTTTTGCTCTGTATTTGCCCTCCTGATCTTTTTCAAGCACGTAAACATAGCTGCCAAAAGTGTCAAATCGCAGCGCCTCATTCGGCAGTCTGATCACATTCGTTGGCTGAGCAATGGGCATTAACACAGCGACCATGCTGCCGGGTTTAAGCTCTGCCAATCGATTATCCAGTGTTGCTCGGACCTGAAGACTCCGCGAATCTGTCACGATTTGACTGTTGATTGCACTTACTTCTGCTTCCAATGCGCGCGGATAATTGTCTTTCGCAACAACGGTAACAAGATCGCCAGTAGTGACATTTGCATAGCGCTGAGGCACTGAAAAGTCGACCCAGACTTTTGAAGTGTCACCAATCAACGTGGTGATATGAGAATCGCCAGATAAAAACGTACCTGCCTCCCATTCATGAATCGATGTTCTGCCATCAAACGGTGAGCGAATCGTTTTGCGATCGATGGTTGTTTCAAGCGCGCGAGCATTTGCTTGCTGTACTTTTAATTCTGCTTTTGCCCTATCAAGTTGTTCTTGAGAACCCGCGCGTTTGGCGACGAGATCCTCGAAGCGCGCAACGTCTAATTTAGCGAGCTCAATTTGCGCATTTATTGCGGCTAATTGTGCTTGTTCCGTCCCAATATCTTGTTGAATAAGCAAATCACCCTTTTTAACCAAGGCACCTGAACCAAACCCGATTTTTGTGATCATACCGTCCAGTTCATTGCGCACCTCTAACGTCCGTCGAGCGCGCACTTCACCCACAATTTCAAGCTTTGGGCGCCATTGGCTCACGGTGCTGTTGATTGTTTCCACTGTTTCACTGGGTTCGGGAAATGACTCTCCAAAGGCCATTGCAGCCATGACTTGGGAATATTTTATAAATCCAAGACCGGCAATAATGCCAAATAAAATGAAGAGAGTGATGATCCAGCGCTTTATATGCAACATCATGGGGTCGAGTTTCCTTAGGTAAAATTCAGTTACAACGCAAACAATTAAACGTTTGTTTTAATACTGGTATTCCAGGCATTAAGGTCAGTTAACTATGCTTGGTACGGTACCGTATTATTTTGACTGTTCAATGAAAACGTCATGATTCCTTTTGTTAAAATTCTATGTATTACAACGTCGTAAGTTTAGCGTAAGCAGTCATCAACCATTTTACGCCAAATTCGTCAAAATTCACTTGTACGCGGGCATGCTCGTCAGATCCTTCGTAGTTAAGGACGGTGCCTTCGCCAAACTTGCGGTGTGAAACGCGTTGACCTAGCGAGAATCCAGAGTCGATGAAAGCCGTGTGCGATGTTGTCGCGCTAAAGCGATTCACCATGGGCTGTTTTACCTGTGATCGCAACCGAATTTCTTCAATATACTCATCCGGTATTTCTCGAATAAAACGACTAATTGTATGGTACTTGTCTTGTCCATACAGCCGCCGAGATTCAGCGTAAGTAATGACCAACCGTTGCATTGCTCGCGTCATGCCCACATACGCCAATCGGCGTTCTTCCTCAAGCCTGCCAGGCTCATCATTACTCATATTGCTTGGGAACATACCTTCTTCCACACCTGCCATGACAACCAACGGGAATTCCAAGCCCTTTGCGCTGTGAATAGTCATCATCTGCACGGCATCTTGATCCACTTCAGCTTGATTCTCACCTGCCTCGAGCGACGCGTGTGCCAAAAAGGCGGATAGAGGCGACATTTCTTCAGCTTCTTCAGGGATATCAAATTGTTTGCATGCCGTGACTAACTCTTGCAAGTTTTCTACGCGTGCTTGTGCCTTATCCGTTTTTTCGGCTTGATACATGGCGAATAAGCTACTGCCTTTTATCACTTTATCCGCTATCTCTTCCAGCGGTAAATCGTCCGTTTCTTGGGTTAGGTGATTGATTAAACTTGTGAATTGCTGCAACGCTGTACTGGCGCGCGCCGTCAGTCCTTTTTCTTCAATCAGTGTCTGCGATGCTTGCCATAGGGACATGTTTTCTTGGCGTGCATATTGTCTGATGCTGCCAAGTGTTTTTTCGCCAAGCCCTCTTGCGGGTGTGTTTACCACGCGCTCAAACGCTGCATCGTCTACTGCGTTGTTGACCAGTCGCATGTAGGCAAGTGCGTCTTTTATTTCTTGGCGTTCGAAGAAGCGCAAACCGCCGTACACTCGATACGGAAGACCTTGATGAATCAGTGCTTCTTCAAGTACTCGCGATTGTGCGTTGTTACGATATAGGATAGCGCAATCAGCAAGGGCATTGCCGTCGTCAAAAAAGCCCTTTATTTTTGATACTACAAAGCGTGCTTCATCCAGCTCATTAAATCCAGCGTAGAGTGAGATCTTGTCTCCGTCTTTGTCTTGGGTCCATAAGTCTTTACCCAATCGTCCGTCATTATTTGCAATTACCGCGTTTGCTGCTTTTAAGATGTTGCCAGTCGAGCGATAGTTTTGTTCGAGACGAACAGTAATAGCACTTGGGTAGTCTTTGAGAAAACGGGATATATTGGCTACATTAGCACCACGCCAACCATAGATGGATTGGTCATCATCCCCGACAATGATCATGCTGTTATTGCCGGTTTTTAGCATCTTTAACCAAGCGTATTGGATGTTATTGGTGTCTTGAAATTCGTCGACAAGAATCGCGCGAAAACGCTTTTGATAGTGTTCTCTTACCTCGTCATGGTCGCGTAACAACTCAAAACTGCGTAATAGCAGCTCGGCAAAATCCACTAATCCCGAGCGATTACAAGTATTCTCGTACGCAGTGTAGATATCTTTCATCTTCTGCTGATTGGGATCGTTATTGGTGACGACGTGTCTTGCGCGTAAACCCTCGTCTTTGTTGCCATTGATAAACCACTGAATCTGTTTGGCAGGCCAGTGTTTTTCATCGAGGTTCATACTTTTCAGCAGGCGTTTGATGAGCCTATTTTGGTCATCTGAATCCATAATGCTGAAGTTTTGAGGTAGTTTGGCTTCTTCGTAATGTAGCCTCAATAATCGATGAGCGATGCCATGAAACGTCCCCATCCAAATCGCATTCAGTGCGCTACCAGAGAGTCGTTCGACTCGCCCGCGCATCTCTCTTGCCGCTTTGTTAGTGAAGGTCACTGCAAGAATGCTAAAAGGCGATATTGACTCAACTGCCATTAGCCATGCGATGCGGTGCACCAATACACGAGTCTTACCCGAGCCGGCTCCAGCTAACACTAGCATGTCTTGATCGCTGGCAGCTACTGCTTCGCGCTGTTTGTCGTTGAGGTCATTGAGTAAGAGAGAAACGTCCATTATTTTTTATTTTTTTGAATCCTGAGGTCTTTATGTCGTTGAAGAGAAGCGGATACTTGTAAGTGCCACTGTGCTTTAGTACTCCTCGGCAATAATAATATCAAAAAAAATGAAAAATGGACCAAAAAAACTGTCTGTATATACAGTTTTTTGAATTTATTTGTGAATTGTGAAATGATCCCCATAACAGACCTGTTCTTATGTATTTATACGACGGTAATAAGGGTAAAAATGGATATTCAAGTTTCAGGACCGGACTTTTGGAAAACGCTCAAAACCGAGGCACAAACGGTAGCGGATAACGAACCACTATTAGCTAGTTATCTGCATGCGTGTGTGTTAAACCACCACAACTTCGAATCATCATTGAGCTTTATTTTATCAAACAAAGTGAGCGACGACGTCATGCCCGCACTCGCGCTCAGAGAAATGTTTGATGAAGCTTACCTTATGCATCCAGACATGGTCGAATCTGCCATGCATGACGCATTGGCTGTGGTGTCCAGAGACCCAGCAGTATCTTCGCTATTGACGGTGATAATGCATTTTAAAGGCTACCAGGCGCTGCAAGTGCATCGATTGGCTCATCTGTTGTGGCATAAAGGCAGAGTAGAGCTCGCGCTATTTATGCAAAGCAGAAGTTCATCTGTGTTTTCAGTTGATACGCATCCAGCTGCAAAAATTGGTCAAGGCGTCATGTTAGACCATGCAACAGGTATCGTGATTGGCGAAACAGCGGTTGTTGAAAACAATGTGTCGATCCTGCAAAACGTGACGCTTGGCGGTACAGGGAATGAGCAGGGCGATCGCCATCCGAAAATACGCGAAGGCGTTATGATTGGCTCAGGTGCAAAGATACTAGGTAACATTGAAGTTGGTGCAGGCTCTAAAGTCGGCGCAGGCAGCGTTGTTTTGGACAGTGTACCTGCGGGTGTCACAGTCGCAGGCGTACCTGCCAAAGTTGTCGGTAAACCGACCTGTCCGATGCCATGCGAGTCTATGCAACAGAATGTACTAGAAGATACTCTCGGCAAAGAATAGTTATTGAATCGCGCTTAATATCTGTTTGATAATTTTGTTGCGCCTACCGTTAAAACCACCTATTGCGTACCAGTACTTTTTTAAAGCCAACTTTTCTTTTTTACGCTCACTTCCCGGTAGTTAGAGACTAAGATCGGCGTACATGCCCGTACACTATTTGAAATATTACAACAGTGCTTATATATTATATAACAGCGCTTATATAATTAACGTCGACTTAGAGTCAAACAACAATGCAAAGTCTTGGTACCTCACTAAGGATAATGATTGAAAAGTTAGATGGATCTGTAGAAAGGATCTATCAAGATAATGGCAGTCAGTTTAAACCGCGTTTTTTTCCGGTGATAAATGCGCTTTTAAAACAGGGACCCATGTCCATAAAATCGCTTTCGGAGCAAACGCAGGTCAGTCATTCAGCGGTTAGCCAGACGGTTGCTGCAATGAAAAAGATAGGGTACGTCACTTCCGAGCCCGGCGAAGACAAACGCGAGAGGCAGATTGTCTTAACTGAAAAAATGCGCGCAGAATTGCCAAAACTGCAAGAGATCTGGCAAGCAGTGCACACTGCTGCACAGAAGCTGGATAGAGAAACGTCGGCATCGCTGCACACTACGTTATCATTGAGTATCAGCGCACTCGATGATAAGAGCTTCTATCAACGCATTTCAGAAGAGATGGCAGTATGACCTATATCGCCAAGTTTATGTTCGTTTTATCCTTTATCATTGTCAGCACAAATAGCATCGCCGAAACACTCTCCCCCGCAAAAAAGCGCGCTCTGATAGATAAAATGGCCGATTTGATTAAGCAGCGATATGTGTATCCAGAACATGGCCAAGCATTGGCAAATAAGCTGCTGCAAGATTTGGATGATGGCGCGTTTAATTCCATTCAGCAAAAACAGATGTTCGCTGACTTTTTTACAGACTATCTTCGCAGTGAAACCCGGGATGGGCATCTTGCGTTAGACTATAAGCCAAAACGTCAATCACAACACAACCAAGATCAAGAGAAGAGCAGTGAGGCTCATGTTGGCGATGAGATGGAAAAATGGTACGGCGCCCACATCAATCACGGTTTCAACGCGATAACGCGATTAGAAAACAACATTGGCGTGTTGGATTTGCGTGTGTTTGCGCCGCCTGAAATGGCAGCCGATCTGGCGCATGCAGCGATGATCCTATCGGCCCAATTTGATGCGTTGATTGTCGATTTGCGTAAGAATGGCGGTGGTATGGGTGAGCAAGCACATATTATGATTAATTATCTACTGGATAAGCCGTCTATGCCATTGAGTGGCATTTACAATCGTCCCAGTGATACACACACCACATTCAGCACGGCCGAGACTCTCCCACAGCGGCGTTTTGGTGGCCAGAAACCCTTGTTCGTATTGACATCCAAACGAACGTTCTCCGCGGCAGAAGCTTTTGCGTATGATTTGCAAGCACTCGGTAGAGCGACAATAGTGGGTGAGCAATCAGGAGGAGGGGCTCACCCATTTGAATACCGCGCGCTGGACGACGAATTCTTCCTATCTTTGGCTGAAAGTCGTTCTATTAATCCAATTACGGGAACTAACTGGCAAGGCGTCGGCGTCCAGCCTGATATTGCAGTTTCTTCAGATAAGGCGATGCAACGTGCCCTGAAATTAGCCAAGCAAGCATTAGCTGCTCAAAGTCGCGAGGAAAACGAAGGCACATCAGTGCGTTGAATAATTAGATTTATTATCCAACGCACTGGTTATCTTGTTACAACAAGTAACGCATATGACAACAGATAGCTCCTTTGGCATTTGGCAATGCTATTGATGAGATATCTGGTCACTTTGTCTTCAAAATGGGTTCTAGGGTAATCAGGCAATCGCCTTATCAATATCAACGGCGTTATGTCTTTCTTTAAGTTGAATTTCGTCTTCACCCCATATCTTGTTCACGACGCGGCCTCGCTGCACGGCTGGCCTTTCAGACAATTGTTTCGCCCAGCGTTGTAAATGTGAATATTCCTGAACTTGCAAGAACTCAGCAGCATCATAAAGCCTGCCCATAGCCAAGACGCCGTACCACGGGGAAATTGCCATATCTGCAACGGAATATTTATTTCCTGCTACAAATTCATTTGCGCTAAGCTGTTTATCCAAAACATCTAATTGTCTCTTAACTTCCATGGTGTATCGATTTATCGGATATTCAAATTTCTCAGGTGCGTACGCATAAAAATGCCCAAAGCCACCACCTAAAAACGGCGCGCTGCCCATCTGCCACATTAACCAGTTCAGTGTTTCAGTGCGTGCTTTGCCTGATGCTGGAAGAAACTCACCAAATTTTTCGGCTAAATGGATCAAGATGCTGCCAGATTCGAATACTCTGATATCTTCTTCACCCGATTTGTCCAGTAGCGCAGGGATTTTTGAGTTTGGGTTGATTGACACGAAGCCAGAACCGAATTGGTCGCCTTCCTGTATATCAATAAGCCATCCATCATATTCAGCCTCGCTGATACCCTTGCCCAACAATTCTTCAAACATGATAGTCACTTTTACACCATTAGGTGTGGCGAGCGAATATAGTTGAAAAGGATGCTCTCCTACTGGAAGCGCTGTGTCATGAGTAGAACCTGACACTGGTCGATTGATGTTTGCAAATTTGCCGCCGCTTGCTTTGTCCCATGTCCAGATGTTGGGCGGTGTAAAGGTGTTGTCAGACATATGTAAGCTCCATTATTTTAATTTGAAGTGTAGACAGTGACCTGCGACTTTCTAGAAATATTTCAAAAAAGCAGACACTTCTTCGTGTTGTTTTCTCAATTCGGATTAAATCGCACGCCAAGATATTGTGCACGTTGAGTGAATATCTGCTGATGTGATGTTTTGAGCTTTAAGATTGAATATAGCGTAGGTATACAAATTATTGGCTTATACAAAAAATGACTACCCTCGATGCCTGAAGGCCCAGAAATAAGACAAGCAGCAGACAAGATTGCTCAGATAATTGAATCAAAAACGGTTGAACATGTTGAAGTCGGACTCACTAGTCTCAAGCCCTTTGTAAGCAAATTAAAGGGGCGCAAAGTGACTGAAGTCCAGACGCATGGTAAATCAATGATCACCCATTTTGATAATGATTTAAGCATCTATTCCCACAATCAACTCTACGGAATATGGATGACTAGTAAGCGCGGGCACTATCCAAATACCAATCGACAACTGCGATTGGCGCTCCATACAGCCTCAGACAGCGCACTTTTGTACAGCGCATCCGATATTTCAGTGTGGCACAAGGAAGATCTGCACAAACATCCGCTGCTGCGAAAACTTGGCCCCGATATTATGGATACGACGTTGCAGGTCGATGACATTCTCGTTCGCCTATCCAGCGATAAGTTTAAAAACCGAGCACTGGCGAGCCTATATTTAGACCAGCAATTTTTAGCAGGTGTTGGGAATTATCTTCGCAGTGAAATCCTCTTTGCAGCTGGCATCAATCCAACGCTCAAGCCCAAGCAACTTAATGACGCCCAACTGCGAGCATTAGCTGCTGCGACACTTTCAGTGGCAAGACAATCATATAACACAGGCGGATATACCATAAGCGATGAACGCCTTGATAAGATTGATACTAATACTGCCGACTATGAGTCCGAGCGTTTTATGGTGTTTGATAGAGACACATTGCCTTGCCGCACATGTAGCACACATATTCAACGCGCAACACTGAACGCAAGACGGATATATTGGTGTCCATCTTGTCAGCCCATCTGATATGCGTTGTTTTATGGGGCTTGATATCCCCGCACCGATGAAAATGCGGATTGAGCACTGGCGAGAACAAGCGCTTCCGTCCTTTAAAAAACCAGTATCACCTGCAAACTACCACATCACGCTCGCTTTTTTAGGCAATATTGGCGAAAGCGAGCTGGAACACATTGATACGCAATTTGAAGGTATCAGGCACGATACGTGTTCTATCGCTCTTAATAGCCTTGGTTTTTGGCCTAAACCAAAGATCTTGTTTCTGGGAACAACAGAAGCCCATGATGCACTGGCATGTTTAGCCAAAAAGGTCTCGTCACTGTGCCATCAAATAAACATTGCTGTTGAACAAAGAAGCTATGTCCCACACGTCACTCTCGTACGCGGTATAAAGAACAATCCGCCCTGCGCGTTATTCGAACCCGACTTCAAAATCGAGTTTGATCAAATTCACCTCTTTGAATCAGTTTCTACACAGAAGGGCGTCAAGTACCCCATTCGACGGACATGGGCGTTGTAACCTAGATTGTTTTGTTGCAGCTACTGCAGACAAGCTGACTTAAAAAATGACTTAAACTGCGGATTTGACTTAAATACTGAATAACGGCTGATTCGTATGTTGGTTCAAATTTTTAGTCAATTCTTAACGCTTGCTCTAAAATTAATAAATAGTTATAAAAATCAATAGCATAAAAATTTTATTCGTATTGGCACGCTTATAGCTACTATTGATAGATATAACGTACACATCACCTTATTGATGTAAATCATCGAACTGAAGTTTAGAGGTAGTTCATGAAAATAGGTACCGCAATCGCATTCTTTGCTGCCAGTGTAGCAACTTCTGTATACGGCATGTCTGTCGCACAAAAACACGACGCTGTCTCCTTACTGTCAGAAAAGTTTATTGCACCAAACGCCCAGGTTATTGAAGAAGCCCAGTCTTACATATTGCAAGGCAATAGCATTGAAGATATTCAAGCTAAACTGGGAGAAGTGGGCGCTCAAGCGAGTCAAAGTTTTCCAATTATCAATGCGGTCTCCGCCTCACTTACGCCGAGTCAAGTCAGCGCTGTTAAGGCATCGGGTAGTTTTCGAGTGCAGGCAGACAGAACTGTCATGACAATGAAGAGACACATGATGTCACTGCAAGCGTCCTTTATAACCAGTATCGATAATCACATTGCTCAGATAACTAATGTATCAAGGGTACATGATGTACTTGGTCAGACGGGTTCTACGGACATTGGCGTTATGTTTGTTGACAGCGGTTTTGATTTCGTTGACAGAAGAAACCGCCATCTGATGCAAGACTTGCAAGGCAACGGCAAAGTTTCTGCGCCGTTTAATGCAATGACCGATATGCAGGATATGGATGCTTATCTTGATGAAAATGGTCATGGTACTCATGTTGCAGGTATTGTTTCGAGCACCATCTTAAGCAATGGTGGTAATTACAATGGCATTGCACCCGATGTAAAGATGCTTTCAGTTAAGGCATTTGACGAAAATGGCAGCGGTAGTTACTCCACGGTGCTCAATGCTTTGAACTGGATCTACGAAAATGCAGATCTTGATACATTTAGAGTATTAAATCTGTCTATCGGAGCGCCAGTGGCAAGTCACTATTGGCAAGATCCTATTAATCAAGCAGTGATGCGATTGTGGGATGAAGGTGTGGTAGTGGTCACATCTGCAGGGAACAGCGGCGAGGAATTGGGTATTTCGGTCCCTGGTAATAATCCATATGTCATTACCGTTGGTGCAATGGCAGACAATGGTACGCCCACTGACTTTAACGATGATCGAATTGCTACGTTTTCTTCGCGTGGTCCAACCTATGAAGGCTTTGTTAAGCCTGATCTTGTCGCACCAGGTATGAGCATAGCAGTACAAATGGGTAATGATGGCAAAATGGCACAAGGTCTTCGTCAACACGAAATCAATGATCGCTATTATGTGATGTCTGGTACCAGCCAAGCATCAGCGGTGGTATCAGGCATTGCAGCACTTATTCTGTCACAGCATCCTGACTTAAGTGCTGATGATGTTAAATGTCGAATCGTTAGTACTGCGCGTACTGCAGTAAATAATGACATGTTATCTTTTTCTCCATTTGCGCAAGGTTCAGGTTTGGTTGATGCATACGCGGCAGTTACGTCAATTGCTACGGGATGTGCGAACGTTGGGCTTGATATTGAAGAAGATCTAGAAGGTGACCGTCACTTCTATGGGCCAGTGCAACGTGACGAGAAAGGTGAATTTTATATTGAGCTAGCTAATGGTGAAATGCTAACTGAAGGTTCACATTGGGGAAGAGGCTTCTCCGTTGAAGGTTCGCATTGGGGCAGTGTCTTTTCAGTAGAAGGTTCGCACTGGGGCGACAACGTGTCAGTGGAGGGTGCACTCTGGGGAAACAATATGTAAGTAGAAGGTTCGCACTGGGGCGATAACATGTCAGTAGAAGCCTCACATTGGGGGAGCGAGTAGCTTTAACCAGTTAAATCAAGCGCATTTGAATGGCTCAGGTGGGTAATAATAAGCGCAATGTCTTATATTAGAAGGCTTGACTATTAAATACACTCAAGTCTTCGAATGTCAGGTTATTTTTAAATGCGAGAATCGAGAATAATACTGAATAACTTGTTTCAACATCTTGATTGTTACATCACATGCCGGATATACAAAAGTTAATAGATAATAATGCTCGATGGGCAGATGAAAAACTACGTCAAGACCCTGAGTTTTTTAATAAATTAAGTACTGAACAAAAGCCGCAATATCTATGGATTGGTTGTTCAGATTCAAGAGTCCCTGCGAACCAGATAACTGGATTATTGCCTGGCGAGATCTTCGTACATAGGAACATAGCTAACTTAGTCATGCAAACGGATACAAATTGCCAATCTGTATTGCAATATGCGATTGAAGAGTTACAGGTAAAACACATTATTGTTTGCGGGCACTATGGCTGTGGCGGTGTTGCAAAGGCAATGTCCAATTCGCAAGCTCAAATTCCAAATGAAAAAGACCCTGACATGATGGATACTTGGGTTGAGCAAATCACAGAAATAAACGCGCAAAATACACCTTCATTAGCGCATTTGTCGAAGGAAGAGCGGTTTTCTCGCCTCTGTGAATTAAATGCACTAGAACAAGCCAAAAACGTTATCAAGTCCGAAGCTTTTCAGCGTGCCATTGACAAAGGGCAATCGATACAAGTGCACAGCTGGGTTTATGATTTAAAGACGGGGAAAATTAATGTGTTAGACCGTTATCATTC
>JBCDMA010000037.1:0-18602 GCA_038744645.1 Pseudomonadota bacterium
AATACCCATTCGGATCTTTATGATCAGGAAAAACCTTATCCCAGTGTTTTGGTTTATAAGGTTCAATTAGCCCATGTTCTTTATAGTATTCAAAATCATGTAGCGTCTGGAACTGAATAACATCGGGCACTTTGCTGCTATCGTTTGCATCACGCGCATTGTCATATCGAGGCGCGTGGTTAAGACTTACATCTGCGCTATGCGTAACGTTGAGTTTAGGGAAACGCGCTTTAAATTTATCCAAGTAATAGTCGATTTGATCGGGCTTATCTCTTGTTATATGCCAACGACGTATCTATAGTGCGCATATCAATACGCATACACCCACAAATTGTATGGGAGGCAAACGATGGCTAACTTATACGACGTATCCGCTCCTAAAAAAGTAACAAACCTAAGCCTTAACAGTGACTTACTTAATAAAGCTAGAGATCTCAAAGTTAACTTATCAGCAACACTTGAGCAAGCTCTTAGAGAAAAGCTTAAGGCTGCAGGGTCGGAAAAGTGGAAGCGAGACAACAAGGCATCTATTGAAGCATATAATGATTTCGTGGCTCAAAATGGTTGCCTTAGTGACGAATATAGAGATTATTAATGCCTCAATTCGATGTTTACCGAAACCATAGTAAGAGAACTAAAGAAGCATATCCGTACTTAGTCGATGTCCAAAACGCGGTTATCGATCAGCTGGCCACTTGACTGGTTGTGCCTCTTACGGAAACAACTGCAAGACCGAACATGGTTATGAAAAAGCTAACGCCAGAAATAGACTTCGAGGGCAAAAATTATCTTTTTATGACTCAGCAAATCGCTTTTGTACCTCAAGAAATACTCAAACGGCCTGTCGGGACTCTTAAAGAAGCTCGAACCATTTTGATAGATACTATTGACTTTGCCATTACTGGCATATAACGCTCGCTTCAGTTGCGCTGAGTGTTGAACGATTTTGTGTTAATGCCTGAGCGAAACGAGCAACACAAAATTGTGTAATCCTTGGGGTCTGTAGAGGCTTGTATTGCGCTAATGAGTTCAAAAGCGCTTGCACCGTTTGAAATTAAATTGTCATAACGCTTGAAAGATTGCAGTGCACAATTGGCTGAATATTTTATTGATGAAGTATAAAAAGGAAGGTGTATATGCAAGCATCCATCATAATCATCAGTAACTATTTTAGCCCGCCTTTCTAGCTCTTCTTTCGATAATTCCATTTAAATTTCCTAAAGGCACATAACAACTTAATAGTGAGTGATTGGGTCATTTTCTACTACCAATCCTCTCATTTTTTATCATTCATATATTAGTATCAATATTAACTAAGTCATTGCCAAATATATTATTTTTTATAGATATAAGAAGTGATCAGAGGTGATATATTACCGATTGGATCGTTTTCTTAAATATATGAGAAAGCTTATCTGCACGACTGGTTTACTTACTTTTTAGCTACTAGAAGCATTCGTGAAGCCGCTGCACAGCGTCCGATTTCTGCCTAGAACTTAAACTCATTAATGAGAGCATGAACGTTTGCAATTCGTCTAAATCTACCTGTCAGGTTAGATATATGAGCCACCACATTTTACTCTTCTAAAAAAAAATTTTCCCTTGGCGGGAATAAACCAGATTGCCGATTCGTCGTCATCACAAGTGCAGGCGATTTTGCCTCACTTTAAGACCAACCTACCAAGGAAAACAAATGAACACATTAATTCCAGAAACAGCGAAGTGGGCTTTCACTACACGTAATGTTGATAAAACTGCGGTAAAGGGGATCATCAGCGAATTGAGCAGGGCAAAGAGTGGTGACCTAGTATTGGCTGAAATCGTAAAACTAGGCAGCCACAAAAGGATACAACTTGCGTCGGGTAGAAATGCGACGTCACATGAAGGTGATTTAGTCGTTCTTTGCTGCGGCGCTCGCTATGCCCCCGACCAATTTGAAGGGATTGCTGAGTTAGATACAGACATCTGCGATCTATTAGCCGGGGGCGGTATCATCGGCAAAAAACTTGTATCGCATGAATCCATTAGCAATCCAACTCAACTTAAACCTGTGGGCTTACTCACTTATGCAGACGGTTCACTCATTAATATTAACGACTTTGCAATCAGGAGCCATGATTGTCAGAAAACAATCCAAGTAATTGCAGTTACCGGCACTGCCATGAATTCAGGCAAGACGACAAGTGCTTTCAGCCTGGTGAATGGTTTAACAAAATTGGGCAAAAAAGTGGCTGCGCTAAAAGTCACAGGTACAGGTGCATTTGGCGACTTTAATGCATTCGCTGATGCAGGAGCAAAAACAGTATTGGATTTTACCGATGCGGGAATGGCAACCACCTACCGTCAACCCATCGACAGAATCGTCGAAGGCGCAATCTCTCTAATATCTCATGTTGCCAATATAGGTGCAGACGTTGCTGTGGTCGAGTTAGGCGATGGAATCTTACAGGATGAAGCATGGCAATTGCTCAACCATCCCAGCTTCAAAGAAGCTGTCGACTGTGTCATGTTCGCCGCTCCTGATGCATTGAGTGCCATAGCGGGGCTTAATTACGTGAATCAAACCGAGTTGCCAATAACAGCTGTGTCTGGATTGTTGACGCGTTCACCACTGCTGTGCGATGAATATCAAAAGCATTCCGAGACACCCGTTCTAAGCAAATCACAGCTAAGTGATCCTCTCATTGCCCAATGCTTTTTAGGTTCAAATACTGAGGCAGCGGATTTAAAAGCATTCAATTTCGCAACACAAAAAGCAGCTTGAATTAAAACTGATTAGCTCAACTGACAATATAGTGAGATTACCATGTTTCCTAACGTCTTCGCTGCAAATCGACGATTCCCGCTGTTGGTTGTTATATGTAGTTCGCTATTGCAAGCCATGCTTGCTGTAGCGATAGCTTTTAGCATGCGGGATGTTTTTGCCGCTTTTTCCCTAATACACAATGACATAAACGATTTACCTTGGAAGGCTATTGCAGTGATCCTTTGCGCCTCGGTATTCATTGTTTTTTTGCGGATTCTGGAAAAATGCGTCGCTGAACATCTTTCGCAGCTATTTGTTAAAGAGCTGCGAATTGCCTTATACAATCAAATATCCAGGATGCCTTATGAGGCCATTTCTGAACACAAAATCGGTAGCCTACAAATACGTTTTATTGGTGATTTAACCGCCATAAAGAACTGGATTGGCATTGCTATCCCAAGTCTTATTGCAGCAATATGCCTGTTGCCCGCTCTACTTTATCTTTTGTACAGCTTGCATCCTAACCTTGCGATTGCCGGGTCCATCGCAGCAATTACAAGCGTTGTTTTGATGCAAGTATTGTCACCACAACTAAGAAGCGCCCACCAACGACTGCGTGAGAACAGAGGCAATCTTGCCAGTTTTGTTTCATCTCGTCTCGAACAAGCGAACTATCTTCGTATCCTTGGATTGCGAAAAAAAATAACGGGTCAAATAAAAGTCAGATCCGACAACGTCCGTAGCTCTGCGATGAATAAAGCAGCCTTTGTAAATGGTTTCAAGTCAATCCCAGAGCTTTCTCTGCAATTACTGGCGCTTGGCTGTCTTAGTTCTGCAATGCTGTTGCAAATGAGCGCAGCCGAAGGGGCGATTATTCTCGCCATACTGGCAATCTTTCAGCGTCCCCTTCAAGATCTGGCTGGTTTTTGGGATAAACGCCACGCTTACTGCATATCGAGAAAAAAATGTCAGCAAATTCTTAACTCCAAGAGCATGACCGCGGGGAAAAAACAAAAAATCGATGCCAACGCCGATTTGCAATTGAAAGTCGCCAAAATTACTCAACGTTCCATTCCGTTCCCGGCATTTACATGCTCATCAGGAGATGTTGTGCAAATATCTGGTGGATCAGCCACTGGAAAATCATCTTTCTTGCATATGTTGGTAGGATTGTCTTTGCCGGAAAAAGGCAGAATCGAGTTTAATGGCCTTACTGCGAATCAATTAAATGAATATATTCGAAATCAGACCATCTACTTCCAAGGCAGTAACATAGCCGTTTTCAACTCGACATTGAGATCAAGCCTTATCTTGGGTATCTCACATAAAGTGTCGGAAGAACGTATTTATGCATCTATTAGAAAGGCTGGCATCAACGAAACCATTGAAAAAATAGGCGGTATAGATGCCAAAGTGAAGGAAAATGGCAAAAACCTGTCGACAACAGATATCAATAGAATCGGGCTATGTCGATTGCTGTTGACGAGAGCGCCATTTGTTTTTGTTGATGATATAAGTCGATTTGAAGACTTAGCGGATTTTGATTTAGTTGAGGAATTGATGTCTAACCGCAAAAGAATATTGGTCTATTCAAACACAGATGATAGTGCTGCATTGTCGCTGAAAGTTAAAAGACTGAACAAATAATGGGAGTCTGAGATCGCTAGCAAACAATCTTGCATAGGTTAAGGCTTGCGAGCGATCAAAGTTGCAAACATCGATTTAATGAAATCCCCCGCGTCGTTTTTTTTATGAAACTCGCCGATGGATTCTTCATATTTCAGTATTTCCCAGCCGTCATAATACTGTTTCAACTCGTCTGGCTGAAATGAGAATGGAAAATTGATCGGACATGGCATGTCACTTGTAGAGACGGGCGCCACTATTAGGTTAATGCCATCAGAGTGAGTAATGGATTGCATTTTATCGATGATTTTTGGCACTGATTCAGGCTGAAAAAACTGGAACACCACAGTCGAAACAATAAGATTGTAGGCACCAGTAAAGGACAGGTCTTCGATGTTTGCTAAGTTTGCCGTCACATCGCTCATCAGGCCTTCTTTATTGACGATTTTATTTAACTTGCTTATAGCTTCTTCGTTTTTCTCTATGGCGTCTACTTTAAAGCCATGGCTTTGCAGAAAAAAGGTGTTTCTTCCACGGCCTGAACCTAAATCCAGCGCTTCTCCTGATTGGATGTGATTAAGCACCTCTAGGACTTGTGAATGGGGCGCAGTGAGTCCATATTTCTTCTCAAAATAACGCTCTTCTTTGCACAAAAACTCTAAATAACACGATAAATCCTCGGACAATGGACTTACTCTATGCCAGGCTTGAGGTTCGACTAGAGGCGCTGGGTTTGTTTTAGAAAAAACATGTGTTGCCGTCACATTTCCGTCTGCATCAAGTGCTTCATATTTCAATTCTCCTTCAAGCACAGTCAGCCTTGCCCAGGTTCCGGCTTTGGTGTTGTGCATGCGTCTGAACCCTTTCGGCAGGGTGTCGCCATTCCATATTGGCATCTTTTTATACACTTTCAGTTCATCATTCATCAGACAACCCCTTGTTTTCTAGCGCTAATGATAATGTACGAAAGTTTATCAGCATTGCTGTGAAAGAAGTGACGCATATCGAGAATTCGCTTCCGCAACTCTACGTTTGTCATTACATTAAGCATAATTCTCATGATCCCAAAGAACCCTTCGTCGCGAAGCAACCCATCGGGCGTTAACAACGACATAGGGCCCGTTTCGACTTCATTGATCGTGAAGCCTGACTCGGTCAGTAGTGACTTCCAGCCACTTTCCGTCATCGCATTGGCATTTACTTTAATGACCTGAGAGAGTTTTTTATGTAGCGCTTTTTCATCTTGTTTAAATACCAGTTCATGGATCAGAATTTCGCCGTCATCGTTGAGTTTACGATAGACGCTCTCAATTATTTTCTTTCTGTGGTTATCAGACTGCATGGTCAAAATAGCCTCGGCCAGCACATAATCAAAGGTTCCGTTCATTTCATCGAGGTTCAGAATATCACCTTCGGCGATATTGATCGGTTTTGATGCGTTTTTTAGCTTTTCTCTGGCTCTATGAACACTTGATTCGTTTTTGTCAATGCCGGTCACCACCAGGCCAAACTTATTTGACAGCACTTCCAAGTTATGACCAAAACTACTGGCCAATTCCAACAGCGTTTTTTGCTTTTCAAACCCAGCCCATGAAAATAACTGTTCGGTGGCCTTTAAACCACCGGGTCGTAAAATGGTTTTTCCTGCCATTGCCAATACCTCATGGCCTGGAAGTATACTGATGTTTTTCTCCATTTTTGCTCCTATGACAGTCTGTTAAATGGCGATATGCCGATAAGACAAAACGACGAGTTTCAATTTGCTTATTTGCATCATTGCTTACCAAACAAGCAGTTTTGTATTAGCGGCAAACATATGATTGTGCATTGATATGGGGTCTTTAGGTAAGGATACACCTTGGATCAAGTCTTCAGCATTGGCATTAAATGACATTAATGTGTAAGGCGTCATGAGCACTTTTCCTCCGTGCTTTATGACGTCTTGCAGCACCTCATGCAATGGAATATTTTCAACGTTACTGACATTGGATGACCATGCTTTGAGCCCCAGTCTGCCTGCTTCGCCCACTAAGATGATAGTGACACTTCTATCTTCCATTGCCATTCTCGATGCGAAATGGACCCCATGACCCGCTATCATAGGATCAGTATTGGTCAAAAACATCACTAAAGCAGTGTCAGAGGGTTGAATCTCATCAGTGTCTGCAGCGTTGGCATACGTTGATAAAAAACCGATAAGAATAAGCAAAAATAGTGGGTAAATGTTTGTATTTTTCATGGTGTGTTCCTCACATTAACGTCTTAGGTTAAAAAGCTAAATCTACGCCGATATAAAACGAACGACCGTCACCTGGCAGAAACGCCGCTTGGGAAGGATTAGCGATATCAGTTACCAGGCTTGATGACGCGTAAGTTTTGTCGGTTATATTTCTGATTTCCAACATGACACCCATGCCATAGTCGGACAATCGATAATGAGCTTGCAGTCCGAGTAGCGCATAACTGTCGCGAAATAGCGTGTTGGCATTATCGACAGGCGTGTCATCGGCAAGCCATGAAAGTGTCGGAATAACGTCCAGATCATTGTTCAATGCAAAGCGCACTTTTGCGTCTACTGTATGAGGCTGAGTGCCTGCTAAATCGTTATTTCCAAAAAATGGATCATTATCAAAGGTGAATGCCTGGTACGTGTAGGAAATGCTGCTGTCAATCCAATCAGATAATCGATAGGACAAACCAAGTTCAAAACCAGTGCGTTCAGTACTGTCGGCATTTCTGGTGCCCAGTGGCACCCCGGTTGCATCGCGAAGTGAGAGCAACTCGTCATCTAACCAAGATTGATAAAACACGAGATCCCATGAAAAGTCATTGCTTGACCCGCGAGCGCCTAACTCCAAGGTTCTTGCTGACTGTGCTTTGAGATCTTCCGTTCTAAAGCTTGTTGGGCCGGAATTGGGCGTGCCGCCAATAGGTGTAAGCAAGTCTTCAAATGTAGGCGGCTCGAAACTGTCCGCAATAGACATGAACACCAGATATTGCGGTGCAAAGCTGTACGACAGTCGAATGCTGGGATTAAACTGCTGATAACTTCTGTCAAACCCAGTGTCTATTGCTGGCACACTCGGTGGCAGCATACCAGGAGGGGGGCCACCCACTCTCAGTGTCGGTCTGGTAGGTTGTGCAAAAGTATCTGTATTTTCTCTTGAGGCATGAATGTAATTCAAACCAACATTTACACGCCAGTGATCACCAAACTCGAACGTGGTCGATGCGTTCAAAGATAAGGTGTCAGCGGAAAGATCATTGAGCGCGAAAAGGGCACCTGACACGCCAAAGGCGTTGTGATTTACTTTTCGTTCGTGTTCTCCGGTAATGTAATGTGCGCTTAGCTCCAAAATTGGCAGTGTGAATGACGCGTCTCTATGTAAGGTGTAGCGAGCGTCAATAGCAATATCGTCTCCACTGGTATCTCTGACCCCAGCTGATACAGGGAATCGAAAAGCCTCATCTGTGTATGCATAGGTGAATCCAATATCCAGCTCGTGCAACTCTTGCAAATAGGTGGTTTTTGAACTTAGGCGGATTTTTTCAGCGTCGCGTCTTGGCAAATCGCGAGGTACATTTGGTCCCGGTTGCGCGATAATAAAAGGCGGCATGCCACCTGGGTTTGGCGTCACCACAGGTCCGGTATGCACGCTTTCCGGGTTGGTATTCAGTGCGGCTTGAGTAATTGGGCCAACCACATCGAAGCTAAGTTTGGTGTAATCCAAGAACACTCTTGTTTCCAAAGAATCAGACAGGCGGTAACCAACATTAACCAGCCCTGTCGTTCGATGAGAATCATTAAACGGTTCGCGATACCCATTACTTCGACTGCTCACTACTGTGGCTCTTGCGTCCATCTTGCCCGAGCGAAAACCAGTGGATAATTGACCATTAAGGGTATCGAAACTGCCCGTGGTAATGGAGATATTTGTGGATTGAGCATCTCTTCCGGTGAGAGAAATAAAATTGACCGCACCGCCAAGCGTCGCTGCGCCCATATTATTTGCGGTCGCACCTCGATATATCTCAATCGTATTACTGGCGTTTGGCTCCATACTTGCGACAATATAGGAACCATCGGCTCGACTCAGTGGTAGGCCATCCTGAAGCAACAATATGCCTCTTTGCGTCGGATTTTGTTGAAGGCCAGAACCACGTATTTGCAGTCGTGGCTGGTCATTACCGCCAAAAAAATTCTGCACGATCACACCTGGTGTCCCACCTATTGCGTCGGCAAGTGAGCGGTTGATAGCAGAAAAACGATCTTCAGGGCCCAATACATTGACCGCTCCTGCCACTTCAAAAAGTCTGCTCTTAGATAATTCCGTAGGGTCGTTCGTTAATGACTGTCGTTCTGCATATACGGTAATGACTTCTATTTCTTGAGGCTTGCTTGTAACAGTCGTATCTGCGAATACACTGCCCGGTAACGCAGGAATAATTGATAAAAACAATGCAGTCAAACGAAGATAACCGTTTTTTACCATGTCCATGGTATTTCTCCTTTTTAAGACAAATATTATAAAAGCGTTTGGCCCAGCTGTTTTTGATACACCAGGCGCACCACGTAGGAAATTTTCACCATCGAGGCAAAAAGAATGGTTGAAATATGGGAAAACACGGATGTCCAAATGGATAAATGCTGCTCAAAACCAAAAGCAATGATCAGGCTGACACAAAATCCAGCGGTGAATATTCCAAGCGCGACATTGGCCATTTTTAAATGCGTTTTATGTCTGAAAAAGTTGTCCGATAAGGCGCTCATAAAAGATACTTATTAAATGCATGTTTTAATAAGTGCATATTAGATGTATCTTATGGGTAAAGTCAAGCGATTCTGTGGGAGTGAGATGCAGCTAACAAGAAATACCGACTATGGTTTGAGATTACTCATGTATTTGGCGCTGCTGAATGACAGCCAAAAAGCCAACATTGATGACTTAAGCTCTATCTATGGTGTGTCTAGAAATAATCTAAATAAACTTGTTCATAGATTAGGCAAAGCTGGAATTATTGAAACAAAACGCGGAAAAGGAGGCGGTTTTAGACTTGCAAAAGCTCCAGAAGATTTGAATCTTGGTGAATTAGTAGAGCTGTTGGAAAGTACGTTGCAAGTGGTCGATTGTGAATCGCCAAGATGTGTAATATTGCCTGCGTGCCGTCTTAAAAACATACTCGTAAAAGCCACCGAGTCGTTCTTAAAAACGTTACACAATTATACCCTTGCAGACTTGGTAGAAGCAAAACGACAAGACTTAATTGAGATTTTGATGGTTAGCTGATGCATATTTTCTCTACACCAACTGATTTGATTGAGCCATTTGAAGAAATAGAATTACAAACGTTTGCTTCTGCGGTACTTTTAGTTTTGCAGATGTTTGAGTCATTGTGTTGTGGTCGAAGTTTTGCGGTCAAATTGGTCGACCAATGCAACCGCCATAAGTATGTTAAAAATAGAATTTAGTGAATTAATCGACATTGAAGCGACGCGCCAAAACAACGATTATGCTGATCTAGTCGTCGCGTCACCGCAAATGGAGCTGTCGATACCTGCACATTTAGGCGCAGGGACAATATACACTTGCCCACTTATTGGTGGCGCAGGATTAGTAGTTATGGAATCCTGCTTCAATGACGACATTGAAGTATTTGCCGAAGGTATTAGCCAGGATTGTCTGAGTTCCACTCTTTGCTTAAAGGGCAGCATGAAGAGCAGTACTGTGTCTGGTCCAACTGTCGAACTCAAAGCAAATGAAACGCTTTTTGCACGATATGTGACGGAACAAGCGCGCATGACATCTTTTTTTAAAGCAAAAGAAAACTGTTGTTTCATTACATTGCAGTTCGGTTCTGGTTGGCTAAATACAATCGATGATAGCTCTATACTCAATACGGTCACTAATCCTCAATGGCAAGGGGCGATCTATTCAGGTACTGCATCCAATATGATGCTGTCGGTGGCACATGAAATCCTTCAAGCAGTAAAAAACAGACCGTTTCAAGAGCAATTCTTATCTGCTAAGGCGATGGAACTCTGGTCTCATCATGTGAGTTTGTTGCGCCTTCTTTCTCTTGATAACGCTCAGCTTGGTCCTAAATTAAAACGACAAGATGTTGATGCCATTCACAAGGCAGCAAAAATTTTGGTGGATGAGATGGATGATCCCCCCGATATTATCTCTTTATCTCACCGCGCATCCATCAATGATAATAAACTCAAAAAGGGGTTTAAGCAGGTTTACGGCATTACAGCCTTCACCTATTTACAACAACAACGCCTCAAAAAAGCAAGGGCATTGCTTTTGAAACAACAATTTAGCGTGGTGGAAGTGGCAGCCATGGTTGGATTCAAAAGTCGCAGCCATTTTTCTAAGGTATTCAAGCAATATTATGGCATAAGTCCTAAACAGTTTAAGGGACACTAGTAAGGCTGGTTTGGTTTCAGATTTAACATGAACGCAAATCACCAATTACACTGTTCACACTTAATTAAAATTTGACGCTTCCTTTTATCAAAATATTCCGTTAATCGCTAAATAGTCTCCGTCTCGCGACCAAATCGCGCCGGCCGATGCAGTAACCTCCTCTATTACTGAAAATAATTATCATTCCCTTTAAGAAAAACTACAATTGAGAGTAATATGTCCACTGCGCATTCAATCAAAACACTAACCTGCATTTTGGCAGTCTTCCCTTTAATTTCTCAAAGCAACATCGTATCTGGAGAGCCACTCAACGATGTTGAACACATTTTGGTAACAGCTGACCGCAGAGAACAAGCTAGCTTTGAAGTGCCTACCAGTATTGAAGTATTTTCACGAGAGACGATAGAAAAAAGTATTTATAACGATCCTTATGAAGTCATACAACAGGTGCCTAATGCTCATATCAGTTCTCAACGACCTGGCACGGGAGAAAGCAATTTTTCTATACGGGGGGTAGGCACAACAACCGTCAACGTCGATCAAACGATCGGTTTTTACGTTGACGATATCCCAGTTGCGAGTGTGTCAGAATTTGGTTTGGATCTTTTTGATATTGAAAGGATTGAAGTATTAAGAGGCCCACAAGGCACGCTTTATGGAAGAAATGCACTGGGTGGTGTTGTCAACATCAAAACTGTTCGCCCTCAGGCTGAAAATGAGGCTCGACTAACGGGGTTGTTAGGTTCTGACAACGAGCATCGTCTATCTGCTATGTTTAACGGAGTGGCTTTCGATGACAGATTGCTTGCCCGAGTAAATGTACAGAATGCAGACAGAGATCCGCGAATTACAAACAGCGCCATCGGCGCTGAGGACGTAGATAAGTTTCAACTCAATAGTTTTCGAGGTCGGTTTCTGATATTACCCACAGAAAACGTAGAATTACTGTTTTCGGCAGACGCATTGAATTCGGAAAAAACAACCGGTTTAGGTCAGTTTGATATCGCAAAAACAGAAGGGGTGAATACCATTCGCCCCGGCATCGTCGATAAAGACAATCACGGTTTAAGCTTAGAGGCTCGATATTGGCGTAATGATATTAACTTTATCAGTCTGACCAGTGCTCGAAAACACAAACAGGAAGGCCGAGGTTCTCGCCCAGAAACAGAGAATTTTTCACCCGCGATTGAGTTCACCCTTGTTTTTAACAACGACTACGCGGCCGATCTTGATCAAACGACGTTGACTCAGGAGTTTAGAGCGGAATCTGATTCTGACAACGCTTTGCAATGGATCGCAGGTATATTTTTGCAGCGCAATGATGCGGATAGATTGAGTGCTATATCGAATGTAACCACGCAGCTATTCGAGCATTCAATTGCAAATATTGTCGATACGTCAACAGCACTTTTCGCCGATGCAAGTTACCAAATCAACGAGCAACTGTCTGTTACAACAGGTGTTAGATTTTCCAGAGACAAAAAACGCATTGATTATGAACACATTGGTTCACTCGCGCCGTTGTTTGGAGCAAACTTCGCACCCAATTTGGCGCTAGAGGAAGAAAAAACCTTTAATGATATTTCACCAAGACTTGTTGTTGAGTATAAGTTAACACCAGAAATAAACCTCTATTCAAAAATTTCAAGAGCATACAAAGCTGGAGGCTTTAATTCTGAGTTCGTCGGTGTAGGCGCAGATTCATACGACAAAGAAAACATAGTGAGCTATGAAGCAGGTGTAAAAACCTTCCTTCTACAAAACAGGCTAGCAGTTGAATTTAACAGTTTTTATATGGACTGGTCTGATCAACAAGTATTGGTATTTGCCAATGGCATTTCGCAAGTTGCAAACGCAGAGCGTTCAGTTTCAAAAGGGGCGGAGTTATTTGCTCGATTGAAACCCTCTGATAACACAATAATTTCAGCATCAGTGGGGTATGTTGATGCGCGTCTTACCGACACGCCATTGAGCTTGAACGCAAACGACAACGTGCAACCTAACACACCCGACTGGTCAGCCGCATTATCCGCTCAGTTTGATTACCAGTTGTTCAACCAATTGCCCGCTTTTCTGCGTGCAGATTATGCGTATCAATCTGAATTCTTTTGGGATGTTGGAAATACATTACGCGAGTCTGATCGACATATCGTAAACCTCAGCACAGGGCTAAATTGGGAAAATGTTGAGTTTTTGCTCTACGCCAAAAATCTAACCGACGAGAAATACAATTTGTATGGGCTTCCCGCAACACCTGGTTTCTTTGCTGCGCAAGCCGAGCCAGCACATGGTCGTGAACTAGGTGTAAAAGTCAGTCTTTCTTTTTAAGTCATGATTCGAAAGAAGGCGTGACTCAATGCTGACAACGACCTGGCGACAAAGCATCCAGATAGATACGCTGAGTTACTAAACCAGTGGTACAAAGAGCGCGAGAACCCGGGTATTTTATTGCCGCAGGAGTTGTCAATTAAATTTGAGCTTGGTTTGTTAACTGTTTTGGGGTAATTAAAAACTTGTTTTTAAATATTTTATTGAAATGACTCGCGCTTTTATATCCAACGAGCTGCCCCGCCGCTTTTGCAGAATACCCTTTTTCAACGATGAGACTCTTGGCCTTGTCTAATCTAACATCTTGCAGCATGGCATAGATGGTGGTGCCAAAAAGGATCTTAAATCCTCGTTTTAGCTTAAACTCATTTAAACCAATCTTAACAGACACCTGTTTTAGCGAAGGAGGATTGCGTAAATCGCGTAAGACGTAATCGCGAGCAGAATATAGTAGGTTAATGTCTTTTTGGCTCAGCGAGCATTTAAGTGATTCATGTTCAACACCTGTTTTTCTGAGTTTATCGAACGAACTGATCACCAGTTCGAGTAATTTTGATTCTTTTCGTAACTCTTTTATTGCTTCATTCTTGTCGTTAAAGTCTATTATCTCGTTAACCATTTGCAACTGATTGCTATCTATAGGTAAAGAGGCGACAACGTTGAAAAAAGTCGTGTGTGAACCTTGTAAAAATGATTCACTCCCCTGCCAGTGAATAAACTCATTAAACAGTTCGGTAGGCAGAAAAATAGTTAGATAACGATATTCTAACCCTGCTGTGCATCGCACCTTAAATTTAGCACCGTCTTTTAAAATGCCTATATTGTATTCACCTTTTTTAAATACATTAATGGCATTATCAATCACCGAATAGAACTCTGTTTTATTAGATAAATTCATGTGAATAAAAACGCAAGAATGGCAATCAACGGAGGGTAGTTCAGTGTCTTTCGTTGGAATGTAATGCGAATATGAACATGCAATTCCTCGTTCAGTACTGAAAAAATCAACATACATTTCATTTGAGTCAGATCGCAAAGTGCCCTCAAAGGTGTCTTTTTTTCGATCTTTTATCATTTGGTTCATGCAAAGAATTTCATCTTTCATGAAAGAATCCCTCAAACAACACGTTTGCTCCGCCTAGCAATATATTGAGATTGATTCTCAATTGCAAACAAATACCATCGCTATCCATTCATCCCATGTTTGCAATTTATTCACTGTGCTAACTGCATACTTTAAGGATCTATCCATATGCGAATCTTGCCATTTACCGCCTGTTTTCTTGCAACACTGCTGTCCATTGAGACTAGCTATGCACGAGATAACGAAGTAGAAACAGAAAATGACAATTGGGAGGTAGAAAAAATCATAGTAACAGGCACAAAAAAGGGACTCTCTTTGCAGGACGCTGACATTGCCGCGACAGTATTGACTTCGGCTGACCTGCGCAATGCTAGGGTAAAAAACTTTACACGCCTTGATGATCTCGTTCCGAATGTAAAATTCAATCAAGCAGGCCCATTGGGGTCGGTTCACATCTCTATCCGTGGAGTAGAGTCCAACCGATTTGTTGTAAATCGTGCGGCCGTCTACATTGACGGCATCCCATTTAGAGAACTGAACAACTTTGTATTAACCAATATCGATTCCGTAGAGGTCTTGCGTGGTCCACAATCGACTACCTATGGCGCAAACACCGAAAGCGGCTTAATTCTTATAAACACTAGAACCCCTAGGGATTCATTAATAGTGGAGAGTACACTGACCGCGAGTCAATTTGACAACGGTGACGAATACCAATTTGAAGGTTACATCGGGAGCGAAATCATTGAATCGAAATTATCAGGTTCACTCGCACTAAATTTGGTAGAGGCAGATTACTTTATCGATAACCTTGGCACGTCTCCGGAAGGACAAGGTGACATTCAACAACAGTTTTTGCAGGGAAGGTTGTTGTTCGAACCCAATGATGACTTGTCTATCAATGTCACGACTTACTTCGCCGATATGGATGCTCCTGGTGTATATAGCCTTGATGCTATTCCTATTGATGTAGCCTTATACAATGCGGTGTACAGTGACGGAATTCTATTTAATCCAAATTTACCTCCCTCAGAGTTCAATATACTCCCTTACAATGGAGACGTTCGCTTAGATGATTTTTCACACATTAACGACACATCAAAGGCGACTGAACTTCAAGAGTTTGTATTTGGCGCGAATGCAGTGTACCAATTGGATGATGCGAGTTTAAACATTAGTCTCAGTCATCGAAATGATAAAGGCGAAGAGTTTGGGTTCGATGTAGATGCAACCAATCTAGTGGTGGGCAATGGTGCCGAACGCGCAGATACAGACGTATGGAGCGGAGAGATTCGCGTGAATTCCCAACCATTCGATCGCCTTACATACATCGCTGGACTGAGTTTTTACGAAGAAAACGAAGTGGAAAGTTTAGGTACTATTTTTGGTCCAGGGTTAAGGGAGGATATTAACTATTCGCCAGACCAAACCATTAACAGTCAAGACTATGGTGCGTTTTTCTCCGGCAGTTACCGATTTGAATCAGTGGATAAATTAACAGCGACGTTTGGACTGCGATACGACCGAGCAAAGCGTGAAACTGACCAAAAAGAGGGCTTATTAGATTTTGGATTCGTGCAGTTTCTTTTCGATGAAGTGAGCAGACAACGCACCTTCAACGATTGGCTACCAAGATTTGCACTCAGATATGAAAGTTCCGATGACCTTACCTTTTATACAAATGTTGCGAAGGGCTATTTGCCAGGTGGCTTTAACATAGCGGCAGCGCAAGAAGGTTTGCAGGAATTTGTCATCGAGTATGACAAAGAAACGCTTTGGAGTTATGAAACAGGGGTGAAACTAAATTTGCCCGAATATCATGCGTTTATTGCAGGTTCGCTGTTTTTTATTGAAACGGACAATTATCAAGAACGAACTGCATTAACCGATGACGATGGAAATATTGTGTCTACCGGGTACATTGAATCTGGGGCAGCAACCAAAAGCAAGGGAATTGAAATTGAAGCGAGATGGGACGCGCTTGACAATTTGCAGGTGCTCGCCAGTTTTGGTTTCGTAGACGCGGAATATACAGACTATCGAGATTTCAGTGGGGCGCAGCTGAATAACATCATCGGCAATTCCGTGAAGCTTGTGCCAAAGTATGACGCCAATGTTTCCGCTCAGTACACATTTGATTCTGGATTGTTTGTTCGAGCAGAAGTCAATTTGGTGGGTAACACTCCTTTGGACAGAGGTGATAGGGTTGCTTCCAATATCAATGCGCTGGATGAGCAACCAGCAGTGCAAATTTATAACGTTCAGCTTGGTTATGAATGGGACGAATGGACGCTTCGACTCTTTGCTGAAAATCTTACAAACGAGCGTTTGCTCAGTGGGCTTGCCTTTGCACATCCATTCGGCTGGAACGATGGAATACTGTATTCGTCTCTTGATGAGCCCGGCAAAGTAGGTTTGGAAATAAGCTACGTCTATTGATTTTTCTCCGCCAGGTAAAAAGGAAATAAATCAGTAGCCATCTTTCGCCTGGCCCTCATGCGCTCATTAGACTAAGCCTTTAATCTAAAGGCTCAAACTGAATCGATGACAGGCGTATTTTATCCGTATGCGGCGGTTCCCCATCCAGCCAATAACGCGACCGCCTTTGGCCAAGACGACGTTCCACTTCGACTGTTCAACTAACTCATCGATTGCCTATACAAGAACAATTTTACAGCCACTGGCGTGCCAGACCGGCCCTAACAACAACTCCCTTTACCATCCCCAGGTGCCCGGCTCACCTTTAAATGGCCCGACGATATTGCTGGTGATCCAACCACCATAAAAATCACCGGCTTGGGCTTGCACTTTTTCACCATCAACAAAACAAGCATCCATGCGGCTGGGATATACTGCTATGCAATTAGCAATGGCTTTGAAGCGAGAGACCGGATCGGAGTATTGCCAGATGACATTGTCTTCCTGTTTCTCCTTAACCCGCAGATGAAAATAGCGCGCTTTGCCTTTCCATTCACAAAAACTGCTGTTGTTTGATGCAATAAAATACTTTAGCTTACAATCATCCATGGGGATGTAATAAACGGGCGGATGACTTGTCTCTAAAATCCGAAAAGCTTGTGTTGTATCGGCAATAACTTCATCATTGAAAACGACTTGAATATGCGATTTGCCGATTTCAATCGCCGGCGGCCTCGGATAATCCCACACGGATTCTTGCCCGGGTTTCGGTACTACTTTTGTTTTTGAGATCATAATGTTTTACCGGTATTGATTTTGTTAATAGAAAAAGTTGAGCACTCACCAATATGAAATTGAATCACTTGATACGTGGAATAAACATGGGGCGATTTGTGCATATCAGAAAGATCTAATTTGAATCAGTTTCAGCGAATGAAAAGCGGACAATAAATAATGATATTTCGACCTTTCTAAACGCAAGACGCCATTGTTTCTCTGAAAATCGTTCGAGATTTCATACTCCAACTTCTGAATTCGGAGCTAATTTGCCCAAGAGATTTGGTACTTTTAAATTGTGCTAATCACACATTTAAGCGCTATCGATGACGGCCAAGGCGTAAGCGTTAATTTCATTTTATTCGGAACAACATTCTTTATTAACGGAATTTTCATATGAAAGACGAACAGGATGCAGATGTAACACAAGCTGCTGTAGCGCTGTGGCGATTGAACGCGCTGCGATTAATTTATCTATTGATCTTCGTTGGAATAAGCAGCTTTGTTTGGTCACAGTTGTTATTTGAATCCGCCAGTTGGCCGGTAATGACCGGCTTGGCAAAATCTATGATGGCTGCAATGGCTTTGCTAAGTCTGTTGGGTATCCGATATCCTCTGCAAATGTTACCCGTATTAATCTGGGAAACGTTATGGAAAACAATATGGATTTTGTTCATTGCTATCCCCGCATTTAGCAGTGAGCAATGGCCCATCATTGAATCAGTTTTTTATGAAAGTGTGGGAATCGTCATCGTCTATTTTCTAATTCCATGGCCATATGTCTGGGCGCGCTTTATTCGTCAGCCGGGAGAGCAATGGAGATAGTTACATCTGATTTTTGTCCCAAAAACAAAAAAGCCCGGCGATTAAACATCAGGGCTTTCTTAAATCTACTCTTAACTTCGATAATGAATACTGCTTCGTCTAAAACGCCGCGCAAGCCTCTCCAAATCCGGGTATCTTAATGCAAGCCTTGGGTTCTGGGTCGAAACTCAAATCTCCAGACAATGCCGAGTAACCATCGAATGTCGCGTTGACCGTGCCGTAGATACCGCTGATATCAATGGTTGCAGATATCTCACCAGCGAAACTATGGTCAATGACGGGGATGTCTTTTAACGGTAGTTTTGCTGCTTCCAATGCCACATTGGCGATATCGCGGGCTGCTATAAGCGGCGCAACCTTTGGATCT
>JBCDMA010000038.1:0-18322 GCA_038744645.1 Pseudomonadota bacterium
TGCTGACCACAAAAGCTTAGACTGGGTCAATGTAGGCGATAGTCGATTGTATACGCTTAAGAACAAACAACTATCACAAGAGACGCATGACCAGACAATGGCAAATGCACTGGTTGAGTCAGGCCATTTGTCCCCAGAGGAAGTAGCATCACACCCTCGTCGGAACACGCTTCAATACTGTCTTGGTGTAGAGCGACAAGACCGCCCACTGCATGTGCAAACGGGTTCTGTGGCCTGGACAACTGGGGACAAGATACTACTTTGCAGTGATGGGCTAAGTGACATGGTGTCAGATGGTTTGATTGAAGATTGTATGAACTATACGTCAGGCGAAGACACTGTGTTTGAATTGGTGCGATTGGCGCTATCTAATGGCGGACGAGATAACATCACTCTGGTGGTGCTTGAAAATGCATACGGAGTAGAGTAACAATTTTCCTCGCTCGGCTCTTAACAAATTGCGTGAAACTGGACGCTTAACAAGACGCGATAGTCAATGAAAGCGCGACTTAGCAGCCAATAGCGTCTTGTAAACATTTTATGGCGCAGCTGTTATCGAAAGTTTAAATTAACGAAAAAAATCTACAACCGATCCTCTGCGCAGTTTCGGTGGTTTGTCTATATGCACTAAAATAGCGCAAAAATGTAAAGTGAATATTTCAAAAGCACTTATATTGTGCGTTTATACAAATTTACGTCAATGCTAACAACCGTTGTAACGACGAGTTTATCTGTTTATTTTCGATATACAGAATGTATTTATTGCTATATTTATTTAACTGTTGAACGGCTGAATTATCTTGTTTACGATGAACATATTGTCGCTAAACATCGATTTATATTGACGTTTCAGCCAAATAGCCTAATTGTTCAACGGTAAAAAAGTTAGGTAATTACTGCGCAATGTGATCGGACGTAAACAAATTAACGCTTAGGTTGGACAATACGCTCGCTAGCAATCGCGGTAATTGGCACGAATTGTGATTTCGACATAAGCTAATTGTCGCAGAATGTGGACCGTCACAATGGAAAGCTGCTCGTTAATTACTGTAAATTTGCGTTAGCGTCAATCATCAAGGCATTGCCTTATAAAAATACAAGTTCGGAGAAACGGAGAAATCAAGTATGAAGAGTAAGTTGGAATATATCTGGCTAGACGGCTACAAGCCGACCCAAAGCCTTCGCAGTAAAACAATGGTACGAAGCGACTTCAGTGGCAAATTGGAAGACTGTCCAATGTGGTCATTTGACGGAAGCTCGACTGAACAGGCTGAGGGTAATGCATCAGACTGTCTATTAAAGCCAGTAGCGATTATTCCTGATCCGGGTCGCAAAGACTCTTATCTCGTAATGACTGAAGTACTAAATGCAGATGGTACGCCGCATGAATCAAATGGGCGCGCGACTATCGATGACGATGACGATGATTTTTGGTTTGGTTTTGAGCAAGAGTATTTCTTGTGGGATCCAGAAACTAATTTACCACCGGGTTTCCCAGCGGGCGGTTACCCACCACCACAAGGTCCTTACTACTGTTCCGTTGGTGCAAAAAATGCGTATTGCAGAGACTTAATCGAAGAGCATCTTGACCTTTGTCTTGAAGCCGGTCTAAACGTTGAAGGCATCAACGCTGAAGTAGCAGCAGGGCAATGGGAATTCCAAGTATTTGCTAAAAGTGCTGCACGCGCGGGTGACGAAATATGGCTTGCTCGCTACCTACTTGAGCGTACGGCTGAAAAATACGGTCTAGCGATCGATTATCATCCAAAACCACTTGGCGATACTGACTGGAACGGTTCTGGTATGCACGCTAACTTCTCAAACGGAGCAATGCGTGAGTCTGGTGATGAATCAGTATTCACTAAGATCTGTGAAGAGTTTGGTAAAAATGTAGATGCATGTATCTCTGTTTATGGCGCATACAACGATGAGCGTTTAACTGGTAAGCATGAGACTCAGTCAATTGACCAATACAGCTACGGCGTTTCAGACCGTGGCGCTTCTATTCGTATTCCAATCGGTACGGTTGAAGATGGCTGGAAAGGTCGTTTAGAAGACAGACGTCCTGCATCAAACGCTGATCCATACAAAACAGCTTCTATTATCGTTAGAATAACTAAAGAAGCGTTAGCGTAGGATTGTTATTTGCCTCAATAGTTTGAGGAGCTGATATCAAAAACCGGTATTGTTTAAAGATGCCGGTTTTTTTATGCCTATCCCAATGTGATTTTTATGTCAGTTCATTCGCCCAGTTTTCTTGAAGTGTGCGCGTCACATCCATCATACTGTCAGGCCTTGCCGACGGGTTTTTCTGAAGACAATCCAGGACTAGAGTTTCCAATAGTTTGGGTACTTGGTATTTGCTAATACTTGAAGGCGTTGCGGGTGATTTGTTTTCAATAGCATCAAGTACTGCATGTGTATGTTTTCCGTCAAATGGTGTAACGCCGGTTAGAATTTCATACAAGACGGAACCGATACTATAGATATCTGTGCTATAGCTGATTGCAGGATCTCGCTGTATTTGTTCTGGTGACATGTACAAAATAGTGCCTTGGAGTTTCCCCAGCCCCGTCACGGATTTATTCTCCTTATTCATCATCGTTTGGTAATTCGCAAATAACGGGTCGTCAGTTGCCTCGTCAGCGGTACCATCTTTTCGCCATACTTTTGCTAATCCCCAATCGAGTAAAACAACCTCACCGTAAGGACCGACTAAAACGTTTTCTGGTTTGATATCACGGTGTGCTACGCCGTACTCGTGTGCACTGCTCAATGCTTGCGTAACGGAGATGACAACCTCTATGAGTTGGGTTAGGTCATAGCGATCTCTATAATCGAGGATTTCACGCAACGTATAACCATGTACTAATTTCATGGTGAAGTAGACGTTTCCATTTCTATCCCTACCGATCTCATAGGTAGGTATTGTATTGGGATGCTGTAGCGACGCAGATACGCGTGCTTCCCGAAGAAGGCGACGCTGTTCGATGGGATCATTTGCAAATTCCGCTTTAAGTGACTTGTGAACAACAACTCTGGACAAATGCAGGTCTTTACAACTTCTAATGATTGATTTTCCGCCAGTCGCTATAGTGGCTAAAAACATGTAGCGGGTATTCGGATTTAAGACCTCTGGAAGTGGTCGATCGGTATCTTCCAAATATACTTTGCTGTATTCCTTGGGCGGCTGCTGGAATTTTAACATTGTTAATGTAACGTCCTTCGTAAGAATGTACGGGCCTGTTATAAAGTGTAGCATCGAACGGCATCTGCGGCTTTCAATCATGCCAGAGAATACACGTGAGTTTTTATTTAGAAGTGTTCAAACCGATCAACGCCATACTTTACATAACGATGTATGTGAGAAACATAAAGTTTTCCTTACAAAAAACCACTTCAGAAAGAAGCCGCATTTATTCAATCAGTAGCGATGAGATGATATTTTGTGCGGTTAGTGATATGTTGCGCATCTTTATTTTTGCATGATTGGCTAACTGTTTATCGTGCGTTGACTAAATAAAAGACGCTTTGGTGATTTTGTTTGTCGAGTTGTAAATGGGATGTTTAACCTAATAAAGGTGTTATTTTAACCTTAAAAAGGATATTTATCCTAAAAGTTATTAAAATAAGATAAAAAAATTTTGATAATTGTTGTTTTAAAGCAAATTATTTTTCGCGAAATGAGGCTACATTATACCAAATTTTTTTCTTAAAAAACTAGCACAGTAGGAGTTGGCGGTGAAAATGATGTCAGGCGCGGCAATGGTCGTGCAGACGCTCAGAGATCTTGGGGTGACCCACGTTTTTGGTTATCCAGGCGGAGCGGTTCTAGATATTTATGATGCATTATTCGCACAGGACGAAGTAAAGCACGTATTGGTAAGGCATGAACAAGGTGCATCTCACATGGCAGATGGCTATGCGAGAGCAACTGGAAGAACAGGTACAGTCCTTGTCACCTCAGGACCTGGGGCAACTAATACGTTAACTGGGATTGCCACCGCCTTTATGGACTCTATTCCCATGGTCGTGCTATCCGGTCAGGTACCTTCCCAACACATCGGTGAAGACGCATTCCAGGAAACGGATATGGTCGGCTGTTCCAGACCTATAGTTAAGCACAGCTTTTTGGTTAAAAGGTCAGTTGATATTCCAATGGCAATCGCGCAAGCATATTACATCGCCAATACTGGGCGACCCGGTCCTGTCGTCGTCGACCTGCCAAAAGATATCGTCAATGTTCAGGATGAGCACCCTTACGAGTTCCCTGAGGATGTCACCATGCGTTCGTACAATCCAACGCTTAAAGGGCACTCAAGACAAATCAAGAAAGTAGTGAGTCATTTATTGGAGGCGAAGCGTCCAGTCGTATATGTTGGTGGTGGCGCAATCAACTCAGATGCATCTGAAGTTGTGACTGAAATAGCTGAACGCATGGGTGCACCTGTCGTAAGTACCCTTATGGGGCTTGGCGCTTTTGACTCAACGCATTCGCAATTCTTGGGAATGTTGGGGATGCACGGTACGTTAGAAGCCAATAAAACAATGCACAACTCAGACTGCATTCTTGCATTGGGTGCGCGTTTTGACGACCGCGTGACAAACAACGTTGATAAATTCTGTCCTCACGCAAATATTATTCATGTCGATATCGATCCTGCATCTATTTCCAAAATAGTAAATGCACATATCCCTATTGTTGGTTCGGTTGATCAAGTGGGCGAGCAAATCGTTGACGAAATGCAAAAGCATGACTTTAGTCAACAGCAGGAAAAGCTCGAAGACTGGTGGAGCCAGATAAACGAATGGCGTAAACGCAAGTGTTTAGATTACAGTCAGGGCGATACTGTCATCAAACCACAGAAAGTCATTGAAGCACTTTATCAACATACTAATGGTGATGCTTACATCAGTTCAGATGTAGGACAACACCAAATGTTCGCTGCGTTGTATTATCCTTTTGCCAAACCGCGTCGATGGATAAACTCTGGTGGCTTAGGCACCATGGGTTTCGGATTGCCTGCCGCGATGGGTGTGCAGTTCGCCTTTCCGGATGCATGTTCTGTATGCGTGACGGGCGACGGCAGTATTCAAATGAACATTCAGGAATTGTCTACCTGTTTACAATACAACTTACCGGTCAAAATCATTTCGTTGAATAACCGCGCGCTAGGTATGGTGCGACAGTGGCAGGACATGATTTATAAGGGCAGACACAGTCATTCCTATATGGAATCTATGCCAGATTTTGTCAAGCTTGCAGAAGCTTATGGCCACATCGGGATTAAAGTAGATACGTTAGATCAACTTGACGAAGCTATGGCACGCTGTTTTGCGGAGAAAGATAGACTGGTGTTTATGGATATTGCGGTTGACCAAGACGAGCACGTGTATCCGATGCAGATTAAATATGGCGCAATGGATGACATGCGTTTAAGTAAAACGGAGCGTACGTAGTAATGAGAAGGATAATGTCGATTTTAATGGAAAACGCTCCGGGTGCATTGTCGAGAATCATCGGTGTATTTTCACAGCGCGGTTACAATCTTGATTCAATTTGTGTGGCGCCTACCAGCGATGAGAGCCTGTCTAGATTAACTATTATCACCCAAGCTGATGATAAAGTGACAGAGCAAATACTAAAACAAATCAATAAGCTTATTGATGTTTTAAAAGTGCAGGAATTGACAGACGCAGGACATGTAGAGCGTGAGCTAATGTTGATAAAAGTTGCAACAAGAACAGAAATTGCACGCGCTGAGGTTAAACGCAACGTGGATATTTTTCGTGGACGGGTGCTAGATGTCACCGCTCAGCATTACACTATAGAGATAACAGGCACTAGCGACAAACTGTCTGCATTTGCCGATGTCATGAGAGAGTGCGCTGACATCACTGAATCAGCTCGTACGGGTGTTTGCGGTTTGTCTAGAGGCGATCGCGCGTTGCGAGCTTAATAAGCACGTATCGCATTTACATCGGGTATGGAATTCTATGCGAACGTATTGAATTGATGCCAGATTTTCCTAGAAGGCCTATCATTGATAGGCCTTTTTATCTTCTCAAAACTTAATCCTCACCTCAAAAAACGCCTAAATATCATAGTCTTGCATGGCCTCTATCAGAAGTAGAGCGACCTGTAATAAGTCTTAAATCTGAAATATTATTTATTTGTTAAATTCGTTGAAATAAGGATTTCCTTTTAAAAATTTGTGCTACACTACACGTGTTTTTGGTAATACCCCTAAGTAAGATTTGAATCCATGTTCCTCAAGCTCCAAGGTACTCTTAGCAACACCTCACTTGATACTCTGTTCGAAAAAACTCAAGGATATAGTCAAAAATGCTTGTGTGGGCTAACACACGATTGAAATTTAAAGATAACTTTTGAGGTTAATATGTCTAAAGTGACAGGTAGTGTTAAGTGGTTTAACTCTGAAAAGGGTTACGGTTTTTTGACTCAGGACGAAGGTGGCAAGGATGTTTTTGTTCACTATCGTGCAATTGTAGCAGACGGCTATAAATCACTTAACGAAGGCCAACGCGTATCATTCGATATCGAAGAAGGCCAAAAAGGGTTGCAAGCAGCTAACGTAGAACCAATGTAGTTTTAATCGTCTACGGTTTCAACGCAAAAGAAAAGCCAGTCTATTGACTGGCTTTTTTTGTTTTTGTAGCGCGGGTTACATGCGCTCAAATATTGTGGCTATGCCTTGTCCCAAACCAATGCACATTGTTGCAAGCCCAATCGTTGCGTCCTGATCTTCAAGTACATTTAGCAATGTGGTGGATATTCTTGCACCTGAACAACCCAATGGGTGTCCCAGCGCAATCGCACCTCCCTTAAGATTGACTTTTTCGTCATAGCTGTCGAGCCAACCTAATTGCTTTATGCACGACAATGCTTGTGCTGCAAAAGCTTCATTAAACTCCGCAATCTCAATGTCATTCATTGTCATGGCAGCGCGCGCAAGCGCCTTTTTCGTTGCCGGAACCGGGCCATAGCCCATAATTGCTGCATCACAGCCTGCAACAGCCATTGCGCGAATTTTTGCTTTCGGTGTCAAGCCAAGCGATTTTGCTTTGTCTGCTGACATAACAAGCATTGCAGCAGCACCGTCTGATATCGCCGATGACGAACCTGCAGTCACGGTGCCATGAACAGGGTCAAAAACCGGACGCAATCCCGAGAGCGTTTCTGTCGTTGTTTCGGGTCTGATGACTTCATCATGATCAATTATTTTGAGCACACCGTTAACGTCGTGACCCTTGATAGGCACGATTTCATTGTCCCAGCCACCATTTTGCATGGCATTGTACGCATTTTGATGGGACCGAGCGGCAAACACATCCTGTTGCTCACGCGTGATTTCATTTTGCCTTCCAAGTAACTCAGCAGTCATACCCATGCTGCCAGATGCTTTGGCGGTGTATTTGGCAAGTCCGGGATGAAAATCGATATTGTAGTCCATTGGGATGTGCCCCATATGCTCAACACCACCGATAATGTAGACATCGCCTCGTCCCGTCATGATCCCTGATGCAGCATCATGTAACGCTTGCATAGAAGACCCGCACAGTCGATTGACTGTCACCGCACCGGTGGTTCTGGGAATGCGCGTGGCCAACTGCGCATTTCGAGCAACGTTAAACCCTTGTTCTTTCGTTTGTTGTACACAGCCCCACATAATATCTTCGATTTCTGTTGGGTCCAATGCGGGGTTCCTGTCCAATAGCGCATTCATCAAATGTGCTGACAAATCTTCTGCGCGAACATGTTTAAAAACACCGCCTTTAGAGCGCCCCATTGGCGTTCGAACACAGTCTATAATGACAACTTCTTTCATTGCTTTGTCTCCTCGGCCTTAGGCAAAATAGGATTTGTTTTGCGATGCCATTTCACGAATGCCATCACTCAGTTGATACACTGGACCCAAATCAGCATATTTGTCCGCAAGTGCAACAAAATTGGCCAGCCCCATCGTTTCGATATAGCGGAATATGCCGCCTCTAAACGGAGGAAATCCAAGTCCATACAACAGAGTCATATCAGCTTCAGCAGGGCTTGCCACAATATCTTCTTCGAGACAACGGATGGATTCATTTGCCATGGGGATCATCAGTCTTGCAATGATTTCATCGGCATCGAATGCTTTGCGATCAGCTGAATGCGGCTGAATTAGTGCGTATGCATCATCAGAAGGGGTTTTAACCGGTCGCCCCCGCTTGTCTTTGCTGTATTCGTAGAATCCTTTGCTATTTTTCTGACCCAAGCGGTTATCACCAAACAGCAGTGTTACAGGGTCATTTTCTATTTTTTGCATTCTTTCTGGGATACCTGCAGCCATAACACTTGCAGCGTGATCAGCGGTATCCATGCCGACAACGTCGAGAAGATATGCCGGACCCATCGGCCAGCCAAATACCTTTTCCATGACCTTATCAACAGCGACAAAATCAGCGCCATCCAGCACAAGTTGACTAAAACCAGCAAAATATGGAAACAATACACGGTTAACTAAAAAGCCAGGACAGTCATTGACCACAATTGGCGTCTTGCGCATTTTTAGCGTCGCAGCGACAACAGCAGCGATTGTTTCGTCGCTGGTTTTTTCGCCTCTGATAATTTCAACAAGCGGCATTTTATGAACTGGGTTGAAAAAGTGCATCCCACAAAAACGTTCAGGTTTATCGAGTGATTCAGCAAGTTGGTCTATAGAGATGGTTGATGTGTTGGAAGTAATAATGGCATCTTCTGCCACATTCTCTTCAACTTCTTTAAGCACCATTGCTTTAACTTTTGGGTTTTCGACGACTGCCTCAATAACTAGGTCAGCATGCGCAATTGCATTCATATCCAATGTAGGAACAATGTTGTTGAGTGTACTTGCCATCAAATCTGGAGTGACTTTGCCTCGCTGCATACCCTTGCCAAGAATTTTTGCAGCTTCTGACAAGCCTAGCTCCAATGCCGGTTGTGCGATATCCTTCATCACCGTGGGGGTGCCATTGACTGCACCTTGATATGCGATACCGCCACCCATAATCCCAGCACCTAACACCGCGTGTTGTGACACCTTTTTTGTTGCTTGTTTTGCAAGCTTTTTGCCTTTCCCTTTAACCAACTGGTCGGCCAGAAATATTCCAACTTGCGCTAGACAGGCATCGGTTTTTGCTAGGACAACGAAGCCTTCGTTTTCAAGTTTGAGTGCACCTTCTCTGTCTAACTTGGCTGCTTTTTGCACAGTTTCAACCATCTTGTGTGGTGCAGGGTAGTGTTTTCCAGCCTTTGCAGCGACCATTGCTGCGGCAGTAAAGAAACTCATCATTGATTCATTGGTATTTAGCATTAGCGGCGCCTTTTTCTGTGCTCTAGCCGATTCCCAATCGAACTTACCAGCAATTGCATCTAAGAGCATTTCTCTTGCCGCTTGATGTAAATGCTCCGGCGCAACGACTGCATCCACAGCGCCTTCTTGCAACGCTTTCTTGCCATTACGGTCCCGACCTGTCGTCATCCATTCCAGCGCATTATCAGCACCAATTAGTCTAGGCAACCTAACAGTACCGCCAAACCCTGGCATTATCCCGAGCTTAACTTCGGGTAGGCCTATTTTGGCTGTGCTGTCAGCGACTCTCATGTCGGTTGCCAGCGCCATCTCGCATCCACCACCCAATGCAAAGCCATTAATAGCCGATATTGTGGGAACAGGAATATCTTCAACGGCATTGAATACCTTTGATGACAATTCAACCCACTCAAGAATCTGGGATTCGGGGTGTTTGAATACATCTAAAAACTCTGTGATGTCTGCACCAACAATGAAGGTGGGTTTTGCCGAGCGTATTAAAACACCTGAAATATCGTTATTCTGGTTTATTGCAGTTACCGCTTGACCAAGTTCCTGAATGGTGAGTTGGTCAAATTTATTTACTGAACCTTGTGCGTCGAACACCAGCTCAGCTATGCCGTCATCAGTCAATTCGACTGAGAGGCTTTTGCCATGAAAAATCATGCATTGCTCCTGTTACAGATATTTCGAAAACTTTCAATTAAGAATAGACCATTTACGCCGAATTATACTACTATAGTCTCGTACGCTTAGTGCTGCAAAGCATGCATCGCGATTGCCAAGTGCAGTTTTGCTATGCGTCACAAGGCACTTAGTAATATATAGGCTCAGTTTATTGTCGCGTCATTGAAATAGTGGCTTTTCTGCAAGGTTTTTCAAGGAAAGTTGGCGTTTTTTTAGTGACATTTGCGTATTCAAAAAATAAAGAAGGCGGAGCTTTTTTTGTCAATACTCGCATTTAACAGACAAATAAGGATATTGCTAGTACTTGGACTTTTGACGGTTTTTTCAAAGGTTCATGCGCAGGACAAGATTCAGTTGTTGCTACCGCTTGGTATATCGCAAAATATTGAAGCGCAGCGCAGTGCTTTTTTGCGCATCGAGACACTTATGTATGCGATGTCTGATACTGAACTGGCGACAGAGTTGCAGCGCCTTGATGACTATCCGTTAACGCCTTATCTCGTCGCAGAAGTCCTCGTGCAACGAATGAGCATGAATCGCATCCCTCAAATCCGCGAGTTTTTATCCGAATTCTCTAATACACCGCTCGAACGCAGAGTACGAAGACCGCTGTTGGCGTATTTGCTTAAACAAAAGCGATACGACTTGTTTTTAGAATTTTATCGAAGTGGCTACTCTACCGAGATCCAATGCGCTTATTTTCGTCACTATCCTGGCGATAAAGGGTCTGACGAATACACGCAAGGCGTAGCAACACTTTGGAATGTGGGTAAATCTCAGCCTCGAGTTTGTGATCCCGTTTTCAAGGAATGGATGGATAACGGTGGCTTGAGCGAAGATTTAGTTCTGCAACGGATTGAAAAAGCGGCAAATGTAGGGTCACAACGACTAATAACCTACCTGACGAAACTTTTATCAGACGATAAAAAATACCTTGCGAGGTTATGGAGAGATGCGAGGAAAAACCCATCGAGAACAGTAGACCTCGATCGCTTTAAGGGAAAATACCCGTTGATCGAAGCAGATATTTTCACGTCAGCAGTGAAGCGACTGATCTGGCAAGACCCTGACCTCGCGCTAGAGCGCTATCTCACAGGAAAACCTAAGCTCGTACTTAACAATAAACACCACGAAGACATCACGAGTACTTTTGCAATCGCGTTAGCATTAGATCACGATCCTAGGGCAGAGCTATGGTTGATGCAGGTGCTGGACTTAAAACCTGATGAAGCCACGCTGCATTGGCACTTAGCCTTTCTTATCCGACAACAACAGTGGCAAAAGATAAAACTTCTGATTGAGAAAGTGCCACCGCAATTGTCAAACTCACTGCAGTTTCAGTATTGGTACGCTAGAGCGCATGAGCAGATTGGTCAAGAGGAAGCAGCAAAAGACATATACCTTGGATTATCCAAGCGCAGACATTACTACGGTTTTTTAGCAAGCGCTCGATTAAACGTGCAACCTAGTCTCGCGCACCGTCCGCTCGAAACCGATGAAAGTGACATAAACCAAATTTTGGCATCAAGTTTCGCTCGCCGTGCGTTTGAACTAAGAGCAATCGGTCGTGATTACAGAGCAAGATTAGAATGGCGCTATCTGCAGAGAGATTTGAGCGACCGCGCACTCTTAGCATCTGCCAAAGTTTCATCGGCTTGGCATTGGCACGACCAAACGATTCATACGCTTGGTAGTTTGGAAGAGTTTGACGATGTCGAGCTGCGATTTCCGGTTGCATATCCCGAATTGCTGGTGAAAGAAGCACAAAAAAACAATCTTCAACCTGCTTGGAGTTTGGCCATCGCACGACGTGAGAGTGCCTTTATGGCCGATGCGGTATCCACAGCGAATGCCCGAGGATTAATGCAGATCTTACCCAGTACAGCGCGTTATATCGAAAAACGACGCATTTCCTCGAGGGATTTATTAAAACCCGATGTAAGCGCGAGGCTTGGCAATAAGTATCTGCGTTACTTGCTCGATAAGCTCGGCAATAATAACCTGTTGGCAACAGCTTCGTACAATGCGGGTTGGCGAAAGGTGGTCGAATGGTTACCTAAAGAGCAGGCAATTGATGCAGATGTATGGATCGAGTTGATTCCCTACAAAGAGACGCGCAGTTATGTCAAGGCGGTGTTGGCGTACCAGCAAATTTATCAAACAAAGTTAATCGAACCACTCGACAACGAGGTGTTTGTTAATCTTGCAAATAGCCAAGTAAATCCCAAAAGTTAAACGGAATGCCTGTAAGACTATACTAAGGAAGCCAAGGGGGAACGATGATGACTGAGCAGTTGTATGGCACATTATATAAATCGCATCTTGAAACATTAATGCAGCGCGCGTCTACTACATTATCCAGAGAAAATCTGGACGGGCTAATCATCCACTCTGGCCAACTCTCGTATCAATTTTTAGACGATATTGCCTATCCCTTTAAGGTTAACCCCCATTTCAAAGCATGGTTGCCGATATTAGATAATCCTAATTCTTGGCTGGTGATAAATGGAACAAGTAAACCCAAGTTAATTTTTTATCTGCCGGTGGATTTTTGGCATAAGGTGCCTGAAAAACCGACCGAAGCTTGGGTTGAACACTTTGACATCAATTATCTTGCAAAGGCAGATAAAGTCGAGAAACTTTTACCTTATGATCGCGAGAATTATGCGTATATAGGTGAGCACATTGAAGTCGCTCAAGCTCTGGGCTTTAAACATATTAATCCTGAGGGCGTACTGCATTATTTTCATTATCACAGGGCTTATAAAACAGACTATGAGCTTGCGTGCATGCGACAGGCAAATCAAGCAGCAATTAGGGCGCACAAAGCTGCGTCGACAGCATTTTACGAAAAAAAGTCTGAGTTAGACATTCATCATGCGTACATCGATGCAGTAAATATGAACCAGGAATTACTTCCTTATAACAACATCGTCGCACTAAACAAAAATGCGTCGATACTACACTATATGGTTCAGCAGGATGTCGCTCCCGACGTCTACTTGTCTTTCTTAATCGATGCTGGTGCCACCTTCAATGGCTACGCATCTGATATCACGCGCACTTACACGACATCAGATGGGCTGTTTGCACAGCTAATTTCACATATTGATAGTCTAACCCAGCGACTAAGCGCAGCGATGTCGCCGGGCCTGTCTTATGCAGAGGTTCATGAACAAGCGCACGTGGGTATCGCCAACATCTTACATGACGCAGGCATCGTCAATTTACTCCCAGAAAATATGTTAGAAGTAGGCATTACTAAAACGTTTTTTCCTCATGGTATCGGGCACTACCTGGGCCTACAAGTGCATGATGTGGGTGCCCACCTTGCAAATGATAACGGTCTTCCGCTACCGCCAATAGAAGGCTATCCATTTCTGCGTTGTTCGCGTAACATTGAGGCAAGTCAAGTGTTTACCATCGAGCCAGGATTGTATTTCATTGATAGCTTGCTCGCAGAATTAAAGAGTTCAAACGAATCAAAGTTTATTAACTGGAACGTAATTGATGAACTTATTCCATACGGTGGCATAAGAATAGAAGATAACGTTATTGTCCATGCTGATAGTGTTGAAAACATGACGCGTAATTACTGGGCACTAGATAATGCGAGCGAAGAACGATAACTACACAGACCATTCAGACGCCTGACGAAGTATTTTTTAGGGATTTATTGCAAGCAGTTCTACTTCGAAAATAAGCGTCGATTGTGGCCCAATTTTACCCGCAGGACGATCACCATATGCAAGTTGTGGCGGGATAAAAAACTTATAGGTATCACCAACACTCATCAGCTGCAAACCTTCAGTCCAACCCGATATCACTCTATTTAATGGAAAACTGATAGGTTCACCGCGTTTTACTGAGCTATCAAAGACAGTGCCATCAATAAGCGTCCCATGATAGTGCACAAGCACAGAATCAGTTTGCGCAGGGGACGCTTCTCCGTTTCCCTTCTTTATGACTTGGTATTGTAGACCGGATGCGGTTTCGACAACGTCGGGTTTGCCTTTATTCTCGGCGAGGAATGCTTGACCTGATTTTAGATTTTCATCAGCTTGCGCACTCTTATTTCCCGATTTATAAAAGAAATAACCTACAACCAGAATAATCGCGAGTACCAGGATAATTTTGCTGATATTTGAATCCATTTTTTCTCTTTGATTGTTTATTGGACTAGTGTCGATAAGATACTCATGCTTTTCGGTGCACCGAAATATCGGCAAGCGAAAGGAGAGCGTCCTTATACTTTGTGTTAGGCAGTATAGCGATCGCTTGTTTTGCTTTTTCAGCCTCAGCGATAGCGATATCCACGGTGTACTGCAAAGAGCCACACGTTTGCATTGCGGAAAAAATAAGGTCGAAGTGTTGCATGCCATCGGCATTTTCAATGGATGAACGGATCATAGAGGCGGTCTTTTCGTCGGCATTCCACATTGCATGCAATAACGGTAGGGTTGGTTTACCTTCAGCAAGATCGTCACCGACTTGCTTGCCCATATCACTTTCATCTGCCGAATAGTCCAACACATCGTCTATCAACTGAAAAGCGGTGCCGACATAGCGACCGTAATCCTGCATTGCCTTCTCAATCTCAGATGGTTGAGAAGTGATGACTGCTGACAGTTGCGTAGCCGCTTCAAAAAGGCGCGCGGTTTTACTGTAAATCACGTCCATGTAGCGTTCTTCGGTAGTATCAGGGTCATTCAAGTTCATTAGCTGCATGACTTCGCCTTGCGCAATGCGATTGGTCGCATCTGCCAGTATGTTCATCACGGTCATACTATTGAGACTGGTCATCATTTGAAACGCACGAGAATACAAAAAATCACCGACGAGTACACTTGCTTGATTGCCAAAAACAGCATTAGCTGTTTCCTTTCCGCGTCTTAATTCAGATGCGTCCACAACGTCATCATGCAAAAGCGTTGCAGTGTGGATAAATTCGATAATGGCAGCCAATGAATAATGATGTCGGCTCTCGATACCCAGCGCCCTAGAGGCGAGTACGGTTAACAACGGTCGCAAACGTTTGCCACCACTGTTTACAATATAAAAACCCAATTGCTTTATCAGTGCGACGTCTGAATCTACTTGTTTTTCTATTAGGTGATTGACTTGTTCCATATCGCGAGTCACAAGTTCGCGAATTTCAGAGAGGGTCATGGTTGTTGGTAACTTCTTAGGTATTTGTCATGATATTTTAGTAAAATGCTCGAGAGTTATACCAAGAACCACCTCCAAATCATAGTTGTTTTTGGTCTAAAAGTGACGTAAATCTCGCTAAACAAGTGGGGTTCAAGCCAATTTTGATAATGTTTGTTAATGCAGAAACGCCATCAATTTAAAAAACGACAAAAATTCATTGTAGAGCGCATTTAAAACTTGCCAGTATTGCTTAGTTTGCGTACAATTCGCGCCCTTGAATTGAATTGAGCGTAAAAACGCAAAACGGAGAAAATTATGTACGCGGTTTTCCAAAGTGGTGGCAAACAGCACCGAGTGGCCGAAGGTCAAACCGTCCGTTTAGAGAAAATCGAAGTTGCTCCTGGTGAATCAGTAGATTTCGATAATGTTTTAATGGTTAGCAATGGCGAAGACGTCAAGATTGGCAAGCCATACGTGAGTGGCGGTAAAGTAAAGGCAGAAGTCGTTACACACGGTAGAGGCGATAAAATCAAAATCGTCAAATTCAAACGCCGTAAGCATTCACGAAAACAAGCTGGACATCGTCAGTGGTTCACTGAAGTGAAAATCACTGCAATAGAAGCCTAATAGGAGACGCATAAATGGCACATAAAAAAGCGGGTGGTAGTACCAAAAACGGTCGCGATTCAGTCAGCAAACGTCTGGGCGTAAAGCGATTTGGTGGTCAAACAGTATTGGCTGGAAACATTCTTGTTCGTCAACGTGGTACTAAATTCCATGCCGGCGACAACGTAGGTATAGGTAAAGACCACACATTGTTTGCACTTGCCGACGGCAAAGTACAGTTCGACGTCAAAGGTCCAAAGAACAGAAAGTTTGTCAGCATTGTCGCTGAATAAGCACTGACAGAACTCCGAAAAAACCGCTTCTTTCGACAGCGGTTTTTTTATGGCTTATTGTCTGCGCAGTCTAAATGCTTTTTTAAATTCGGTCCTACCTTTGATACCCTTAAAAGATATTTTTTAGAGTTCTTAATATGAAATTTGTTGATGAAGCTGAAATACGCGTTGAAGCCGGCGATGGCGGCAATGGCACGATCAGTTTTCGACGCGAAAAATTTGTACCGAAAGGCGGCCCGGACGGCGGCGACGGCGGCGATGGTGGAAGTGTGTATTTGATTGCTGACGAAAACTTGAATACGCTCATAGACTATCGGTTTGAGCGTTTTCATCGAGCGCAACGTGGGCAAAACGGCCAAAGTAAAAACTGTACGGGCAAAAAAGGTGAAGACCTTGTTCTAAAAGTGCCTGTTGGTACTCGCGCAATTGATAAGGATACTCAGGAGAGCGTCGCTGACCTAACGCGACACGGCGAGAAAGTGAAGGTGGCGCAAGGCGGGTTTCATGGCCTAGGAAATGCGCGATTTAAAAGTTCTACGAATAGAGCTCCACGACAAAAAACAGATGGTACTCCTGGCGAAATTAGACAATTAATGCTTGAGTTGATGCTATTGGCAGACGTCGGCTTGTTAGGCAAACCCAATGCCGGCAAATCGACATTTATTCGGGCTGTTTCAGCAGCGAAACCAAAAGTAGCTGACTATCCGTTCACTACATTGGTGCCAAATCTCGGTGTCGTTAGAGTCGACCCGCAATCCAGTTTTGTTATTGCCGATATCCCCGGATTGATTGAAGGTGCATCTGAGGGTGCGGGCCTTGGGATACAGTTTTTAAAGCATTTGCAACGGTGTCGTGTCTTATTACACTTAGTTGATTTGATGCCGTCTGATGGCTCTGATCCTATTGAAAACGCACTTACAATTATTGATGAGTTAGATAAATACAGTCCGGTATTGGCTAAAAAGCCTCGTTGGTTAGTATTTAATAAGATAGACCTATTACTTGAAGAAGATGCCGACCAGCTTTGTGCCGAGATTGCTGAGGCATTGGGCTACGAAGGTGAATACTATCAGATATCTGCCGCCCAAAAGCTAGGGGTAAATGAGGTTTGTCGAGATTTATGGGAGCTATTGGAAACACTGCCTACCGACAATGCGGTGGAGCCCGAAAAAGATCAGGGGTTTGTGTGGGGCGATTATCATGAAAAAGTGATGACACAAGATCAACCCACCACTGAACAAAATGATAATGACGATGATGATTTGGACGATCATCCGAATGTTATCTACACAAAAGAATGAAATCACACACTAAAGCGTTTTCTGAACTGAGCCTAGACGAACTTTATCAAATCCTCGCATTGCGCAATGAGGTCTTTGTCGTCGAACAGGCGTGTGCTTATCAAGACATGGACGGAAAAGATCGAATTTCTAATCATCTTTTTTATACGACGGATGGGAATGAAATTGCTGCTTATGCTCGTATTCTTCCTCCAGGCATTTCCTATCCCGATGTCAGCATTGGGCGCATAGTAGTCGCTTCTAAGTATCGAAAAGATAAACTTGGTCGTAAGCTGGTTACGAATGCAATAGCCATTTGTCATGCTTGTTGGCCGGATGAGAGCATTACCATAGGCGCGCAAAGCTACTTAAGCACATTTTATCGCTCATTAGGATTTGAACAGGTCGCAGAAGAGTATATAGAAGATGGGATCCCTCACATACAAATGCAGCTAGACAGGACACATTAATGACCATCAGTATGATTGCAGCAATGGCAAAAGGACGAGTTATTGGTAAAGACAACAAAATGCCGTGGCATCTGCCCGCAGACCTAAAGCATTTTAAATCGGTGACTATGGGCAAACCGATCATAATGGGTCGAAAAACTTACCAGTCCATTGGTAAAGCACTTCCAGGAAGAGATAACATTGTTATATCAAATGATCGGTCATTTACAGTAGACGACGCAATTGTCGTTGATTCAATTAAAGCTGCAGTGCAAAGTGCTGATGAAAATTCAAATGAAATCATGATCATTGGCGGTGGGCGCGTATATGAATCTTTATTGCCGCGTGCTACTAAGCTGTATTTAACGTTTATTGATCTTGAGATTGATGGGGATACATTTTTTCCGGACTATGAAAAAGATGCGAAATGGAACACAGTTGCGTTAGAACGTTATGATGCGGATGAAAAAAACGCTTACGACTACCAGTTTGTAACGCTTGAA
>JBCDMA010000039.1:0-18163 GCA_038744645.1 Pseudomonadota bacterium
CATTTTCGCACTCATGTTTGTCAATATGTTTGATACGATCGGTACGTTAATTGGTGTATCAAAACGCGCAAAGCTCACCGATGCGCAGGGCAACTTACCCAAAATTGGTAAAGCGATGACGGCTGATGCCGCGGCAAGTGTTGCTGGTGCAGGGCTGGGCACATCACCGGTTACCAGTTATGTTGAATCTGCTGCAGGTGCCACGGCTGGTGGGCGTACTGGTCTCACAGCGCTGGTCGTAGCTATATGTTTCTTGCTCGCATTATTTTTGACACCAGTCATGTTGGTTATACCCTTGATGGCGACAACGCCTGCACTGGTGATGGTTGGCATTTTTATGATGGACTCAATCCGCCATTTGGAGTTTGACGATATGGCCAGCGTTGCCACTGCAACCATTGCATTAATGACAATGCCGCTTACGTTTAGCATCAGTGAAGGTATCGCCTTGGGATTTATGACCTATGTTGGTATTAAGCTCGGCACAGGCGAGTATAAGAAAGTGACGTTAATTACCTACATCATGGCAGCGGTATTCTTATTGCGGTATTTGCTGGATTTAAAATAGGTAAAGAGTAAAATGGCGCAAGGAATGTGTTTTCGCCAACCCCTTGGGAGTATGATGAGTCAGTCCATCAGCCATTTGAAATACCAGCATGTTCTTTTTTATGCAAATCACTCAGGTCATGTCGGGGCATCAGGGGTTATGCCATTCAATCATGCGATAACACCAATTCCTACTCTAAAGTGAGTTTATCATTCACAGAATTTATGTGGGAAAGTAATTTTTTGGTTAAGTTTTAATCGAAAAGAAAGCTAATAAGCCGCAATTTTTCGTGAAAAAAGAATGGTTCCGTGAAATATGTAATATTATTTCAATTATTACAACTAATGTATACTATCTATAAAATTATGATTTTATTAGTATTTTCTAAATATATACCGACTATCAGCTACATTTGAATAGTTTTCATTGAGCTATTTGCAAGTTTTTTTTTATAATCTCTTCCCTAATTCAACATAGTTATTAAGTGAGGCGTTAGACGCTATGAGTTATTATTCTGATTACCTTCAAGAAATTGAGGTCCGTAAAAACGACCTTGGCCTGAATCCCAAACCAATTGATAGCGCAGACCTTCTTTCTGAAATAATCGCTCAGATTAAAGACACGGGTAATGAGCATCGCGAAGCATCATTGAATTTCTTTATATATAACACGTTGCCTGGCACTACCCCTGCAGCGGGTGTTAAAGCAGCCTTTCTTAAAGACATTGTTCTAGGTAAAGAAACTGTTACTGAAATTTCTGCTGAATTTGCTTTAGAGCAGCTTTCTCATATGAAAGGCGGTCCTTCGGTTGAAGCACTTTTAGACATCGCACTGTCTGATGACGCACAAGCAGCGGCGGCAGGTGAAGTGCTTAAGTCTCAGGTATTTTTGTATGACGCCGACACAGCGCGTCTAGCTGAAGCTTATAAATCAGGCAACGCCATCGCAAAAAATATTCTTCAGAGCTACGCGAACGCAGAATTCTTCACAAACCTTGATGACATTCCAGAAAAAATCAAAGTTATTACTTACATCGCAGCGGAAGGTGACATCTCTACGGATTTGCTTTCACCTGGTAATCAGTCTCACTCTCGTGCTGACCGCGAATTACATGGCCTTTGCATGATTTCTCCAGAAGCTCAGCAAGAAATTGCAGAAATGGGTGAGCAAAACCCTGATGCAAAAGTAATGCTTATCGCTGAAAAAGGGACTATGGGCGTAGGTTCATCGCGTATGTCAGGTGTGAATAACGTTGCACTATGGGCAGGTGAGAAAACATCCCCTTACATCCCATTTGTTAATAACAAACCCGTAGTTGCAGGTACTAACGGTATCGCTCCTATCTTTTTAACCACGGTCGGTGTTACTGGCGGTATTGGGCTTGATCTTAAAAACTGGGTGAAGAAAACGGACGAAAACGGCGAAATCGTAAGAGATGCCAACGGTGACCCAGTGCTGGAAGAAGCATACTCTGTTGCTACTGGCACCGTTCTGACCATCGATACCAAAGCGAAGAAGCTTTACAACGGCGATAAAGAACTAGTGGACGTAGCAGACGCCTTCACACCACAAAAAGTGGAATTCATGAAAGCAGGTGGTTCTTATGCGGTAGTATTCGGTAAGAAACTACAAACGTTTGCAGCGGAAACGCTGGGTGTTGAAGCACCTGTGGTTTATGCGCCGTCTAAAGAAATTTCACACGAAGGCCAAGGCCTTACAGCGGTTGAGAAAATCTTTAACCGCAATGCGGTGGGCGTAGCATCCGAAACGCCACTACATACAGGTTCAGACGTTCGCGTCAAAGTTAACATTGTTGGTTCTCAGGATACTACGGGGCCTATGACGTGTCAGGAATTAGAAGCAATGGCTGCGTCTACTATTTCTACAAGTGTTGATGGCGCCTTCCAGTCTGGTTGTCACACAGCATCAGTATGGGATAACAAAGCCAAAGCCAATACGCCTAAGTTGATGGCATTTATGAATGCATTTGGCGTAATCACTGCGCGCGATCCAAAGCATGTTTATCATTCTATGACGGACGTTATCCACAAAGTACTCAACGATATTACTATTGATGACCGCGCGATCATCATCGGTGGTGATTCTCACACGCGTATGTCTAAAGGCGTCGCTTTCGGCGCAGACTCAGGTACGGTAGCACTTGCATTGGCGACAGGTGAAGCTGCAATGCCAATTCCAGAGTCGGTTAAAGTGACCTTTAAGGGCAACATGCAGCCGCATATGGATTTCCGCGATATCGTGCACGCTACTCAGCAACAAATGCTGAAGAAATTCGCTGGGGAAAATGTCTTCCAAGGTCGTGTAATTGAAGTGCAAATTGGAACGCTGTTAGCCGACCAAGCCTTCACGTTCACTGACTGGACGGCTGAAATGAAAGCGAAAGCATCAATCTGTATTTCTACTAATGAGACGTTGATCGCTTCTCTAGAACTTGCTAAATCGCGCATTCAGATCATGATCGACAAAGGTATGGACAATGAAGCAAGCATGTTACAAGGTCTAATCGATTTGGCAGACAAGCGTATCGCAGAAGTGAAATCTGGTGAAGCACCCGCACTAGCGCCTGACGACAATGCTAAGTACTACGCAGAGGTAGTCGTTGATTTAGATACAATTGTTGAACCAATGATTGCTGACCCTGACGTAAATAACGACGACGTCTCGAAGCGTTATACTCACGATGTCATCCGTCCGACATCGTACTATGATGGTCGTCAAGTAGACCTAGGCTTTGTAGGATCTTGTATGGTTCACAAAGGCGATATGCAGATAATTGCGGGTATGCTGCGCAATCTTGAGAAAAAAGGGCCTATTACCTTCAAAGCGCCATTAGTTGTTGCGCCGCCAACATATAACATTGTTGATGAGATGAAGGCGGAGGGCGATTGGGATATCCTTGCGAAATACGCAGGCTTCACATTTGATGATGAAAATCCGAAAGAAGAAGCGCGTACATCGTATGAGAATATTCTTTATCTAGAACGCCCAGGATGTAACCTGTGTATGGGGAACCAAGAAAAAGCAGCACCTGGAGATACCGTACTTGCGACATCGACTCGTCTTTTCCAAGGCCGTGTTGTAGAAGACAGTTCAGATAAGAAAGGTGAATCTTTGCTAGGTTCTACACCTATGGTTGTACTAGCGACGATTTTGGGTCGCTTCCCTACGCTTGAAGAGTATAAAGAAGCAGTTGATGGAATTGATTTGACGACTTTTGCTCCACCAGAAGATGACTTAAGCGTAGCAGGATCTGACATTATTCCAGCGGTGCGTTTGTAAGCCATAGTTAGAGCCGATTCTGCCGAACGTATTTTAATGCATTCGATAAAAATGAACTAAGAGCGTTGGTCGACTCACATCGACCGACGCTTTTTTATGTCTAGATTTCACGATTCTGTTTACCTGTAAGTATGGCGCATCGAATTGCCTAACTGATTTGTCACATTCAAAGTGGAAGTAAAATGCATCTATTTATTCTCACCGATGCAAAAAACTGCATTTTTTTGGTGAATATTGTCCTCTTATCCCACTCATGTCTTGCTTACAGGTCAATTGACATCTTGTAAAATAATATATAAATCCCACCACCTCTGCCATAAACACAACGGAGAAAATAATGGCTGAAACCAATCAGACTATTTATTGGACGCTTACAGATGAAGCGCCTGCGCTAGCAACGAGATCACTCTTACCCATCGTCAAAGCTTTCGCCTCAAAAGCGGGTATTGACGTAGAACTTTCTGATATTTCATTGGCTGGACGTGTGCTTTCTTCCTTTCCAGAGTATCTTTCAGAAAAACAGCAAGTAGAAGATGGATTGAAATTTTTGGGCGAATTAACCCAGAATCCAAAAGCTAACATCATTAAATTACCAAACATCAGCGCTTCGATTCCACAATTAAAGGCTTGCATTGCTGAGCTTCAATCGCAAGGGTTTAATATTCCCGACTATCCAGAAGATCCTCAAAGTGCAGATGAAATCGACACGCAAACGCGTTATTCAAAAATTCTTGGCTCTGCGGTTAACCCCGTATTGCGTGAAGGAAACTCCGACCGTCGCGCACCAAAAGCAGTAAAAGACTTCGCGAAGAAATTTCCACATAGCATGGGTGAATGGAAAAAAGCGTCTCCGTCTCACGCTGATTATATGAGGGGTGGTGACTTTTTCTCGTCGGAGCAATCCGTTATTTTTGACGAAGGTGACACTATTCGTATTGAGTTTGTCAATCAAAACGGTAACGTTGAAGTTAAAAAAACTTTGGATATCGAAAAAGACGAAATCGTTGATTCGATGCGCATGAGCTGTAAAGCACTGCGCGACTTCTTTGAAGATACACTACAAGATGCACAAGACTCAGGCGTGATGTGGTCGCTACATGTAAAAGCTACCATGATGAAAGTCTCTCATCCAATCGTCTTTGGTCACGCAGTGACTGTCTTTTTCAAAGACCTGTTTGAAGAGTATGGCGAGTTATTTGAAGAACTCGGCGTAAACCCTAACAATGGTATCGGGAACGTATACGACAAAATTCAGGTGCTTCCGCGTTCAAAACGAGAAGAAATAGAAAGAAAGATCTACAGAACTTATGCGCGCCGACCAAAAATAGCGATGGTTGATTCTTCAAAAGGAATTACGAATTTGCACGTACCGTCTGATGTCATTGTCGATGCATCCATGCCAGCTATGATAAGAAATGGCGGTAAGATGTGGGATGCAAATGGTCAAACGCAAGACGTCAAAGCAGTTATGCCAGAGTCTACTTATTCACGTCTATACCAGGATATGATTAACTTCTGTAAGACCAATGGCGCTTTCGATCCAACGAAAATTGGTTCAGTGCCAAACGTTGGATTAATGGCGAAAAAGGCTGAGGAATACGGTTCACACGACAAAACATTTGAGCTTGAAGAAGCAGGTGTAATGCGCGTGGTCAAATCCGACGGCACTGTATTAATGCAGCATGACGTCGAAGTAGGTGATATATGGCGTGCCTGTCAGACAAAAGACGAAGCGGTACGTGACTGGGTTAAGTTAGCGGTAACACGCTCTAGAAACTCCGACACGCCAGTATTCTTTTGGTTAGATCAAGAGCGTGCGCATGACCGAAACCTAACGGCAAAGGTTAAAGAGTATTTAAAAGATCATGACACTGAAGGCTTGGAGATTTTTATCAAGTCTTACAGCCCTGCAATTCGTTCCACCATGGAACGTATGCTTCGCGGTAAAGATACCATTTCTGCTACTGGTAATGTTTTGCGTGATTATCTGACCGATTTATTCCCTATTATCGAACTGGGAACTTCTGCAAAAATGCTTTCTATCGTACCGATGCTCAAAGGTGGCGGAATGTACGAAACCGGCGCGGGTGGGTCAGCGCCGAAACACGTGCAGCAGGTCGAAGAAGAAAACCACTTGCGTTGGGATTCTCTAGGTGAGTTTCTTGCGCTTGCAGTATCTTTGGAAGATGTTGGTCTAAAAGAAGGCAATGATAAAGCGGCGATTCTTGCGAAAACCCTTGATGATGCTACTGGCAAATTGCTTGAAAACAACAAATCACCTTCAAGAAAAACTGGGCAGTTGGATAACAGAGGTTCACACTTTTGGTTGGGTAAATACTGGGCAGAAGCAGTCGCAGAACAAACTGAAGATCTTGAACTTGCGCAACAGTTTAAAGGACTCGCCGAAGTCTTGGCTGACAATGAAGAAAAGATCCTTGAGGAGTTGTCGGTCGTTCAGGGTAAACCTGCTGAACTCGATGGGTACTATCATGCAACTGAAGAGACTGTGTACCGTGTTATGTGTCCAAGTGAAACACTGAATGATGCACTAGCTTCGCATATCGGATAGCTTACCTTTCCAATTTGATAGAAGCGAGTAGCACGGCGTAAATTCAGTTTCACGTTGTAAACGTCAGTCAGACTTTTTACGGATTAAATCCCCAATTGCTGTAAAGCGATTGGGGATTTTTATTTCAAAACCCATACAACCAAAATTAGGCGCTGAGTCTTCGAATTTACGTTGTCTTTTTCTTCGCGCTATAAAAGCCAAAGTCAGGTTTTTCATTTCGTTTCATCATATCCACGAACTTTTCAAGTCGGCGTTGTCTGGTTTCCGGCCTTTTGGCGCTCGAAAGTCCATATGCAATCGCATTAAGATGTGTTTTCTTCAATGTTTTGAAGAATGCTTCAGCAGTGGGATGGACGTTGAGTGCGCGTATAAAATCGTCGGGTATGGATTGTTCGCTCGGTGGCGCATAAGCATTTTCCCAGCGTCCATCGCTTTTTGCAGCTCGCACATGGATCATGCCTGGCTCTTCCATCTTGCCAAGTGCAATAAGTCTTTCCACATGTCTGGTATTGATTTTTGACCAAGCGCTTTTGGGTCTTCTTGGGGTAATACGCTGTAAATATGCATGCTCATCAAATCGCTTTTTTACGCCGTCAATCCAACCCCAACAAAGCACTTCTACAACAACATCATTCCACTCGACTGAGCGAATACCAGAACCTTTTTTGTAGATCTTGACGTAGAGTTCATCTTTTTTATCGTGATTATTGCGCAACCAGGTGTTTAAAGATTTTGACGTTTTGAATGCTTTAACGAGCCTCGGATTCAGTGTTTCAATATCGATCACTTTTGTGTCAATCCTTTCTTTTTTGAGTATTCACTGTACTGCTTTTTACTTCCAGGGCTATCGGCGCTATATCCAGAGCTATCGGCATTATATCCACGGTTGTTGGCATTCATTGTTTTCATTATCTTCTTTTTCGTTCTCAAGCGTTTTCAAATACGCTTTTAGGTTTTTCCCTTTTTCGTCCCGATAGCGTTCATCCAATCGCGTAAATGCTGAAATGCGGTCGATTCGAAAATTCCTAAATGCTTGTCTTAATTCACACCATCCCGTTAATAACCAAACAGGGCTAAAAGAAATCAGGGCTAAAGGTCTTACCGTTCTTTGTGTAGAAACATCTTTGAGATCAAGATAATCAAAACGCACAAAATGCCTTTTTCTTATGCATTCTCGCATCTCCGTAAAACTGACCTCCCAAGGGATTTTGTAGTGGCTTGGCGCAGAAAACGTGCTGATTTGAGAAAGCTCATTTAACATTTGGGCATTCAGGGTTGCCTGTATTTTTTGATAGGCGGATTGGGCATTACGAGCAAATTGCTCATCTGTCCAATTGCTTACCATACCAATACCTAGCGCAATAGCTTCAATCTCATCTACATTGAACATAATGGGCGGTAAATGATAGATTTTGTCGATTACATATCCTACGCCTGCTTCACCCAATATGGGTACGCCAGAATCCTGTAGATCCTGTATATCGCGATACAGTGTACGAATACTCACTTCAAAATGTTTAGCTAACGTTTCTGCCGTGACAGCGTGATACATTCTCCGAAGATAATGAACGAGTCCGTTGAGTCTGTCCGCCTTGCGCATGCTGTTGTTACTCGTCTAATGACATACATCTTAGTTTAACCAAACAATACTGACACTAGATGTCAGTAGTCAACGGATAATATGAATTTCGCGTTTTCAGACAACAGGAGAGAGATATGATTGGATACGTGACATTAGGAACAACAGACTTTGATCGTTCGGCTGCTTTTTATGATGAATTGCTTGGGACCATAGGCGCAGGACGCTTTATGGAAGAACCTGAAACTTTTATTGCTTGGTCAAAATCGCCTGAAGATTGTGCACTTTGCATAACGATTCCATTCAACAAAGCACCCGCCTGCGTGGGGAATGGTACCATGGTAGCTTTGGTAATGGGGACACCATCTGAAGTCGATGCGTTTTATAACAAAGCCATCGAACTAGGCGGGACATGCGAAGGCAAACCTGGTTTTAGGCCAGAAGATGCAACACATGGCTTCTATGCAGGTTACTTTCGCGACCTCGATGGTAATAAGCTAAATGCGTTTTGCATGGTGCCGAAAGGTTGATAGCTTATCAAAGGCGAGAAGCGCATTTTAGGATGTTTGGGCTAGTTTGGTTGCCAAGGCGTCCACAACAACGTCAGTAAATTTTTTAAATTTAATTGAACCCCGAGTGGTAGCCAGCTTACCCCTTGGGGAACTGTTCAATAATGTGATCAGTTTGATGAAGAATTTAGTCCATTAAATAAAAACCAGTGCAGAAAGAATAAAATACTTACCGAGAATGCATAAAAAATTGCATGACTCATGCGTGAGTAAGGCGTGTGGCGTGCGTTTTTCAAACAGAGGCATCGGACTTGCGTTATTCATAGCTCTCATCGGATGATTCGCCAGTCCATTGAAAAGCGGCTTTCAATTCACGCATTCTTCAAACTTCGTATGCTGCGCACTAGACTAGATATGATTTAGTTTTGTCAGGGAGTTATTAAAGAGATAAATGACTATACTGATAATATGACCCCGCGCCGCAGTAAGTTGAGTCCAGCGATGACTAGTACGATCAACGTTATTTTTCTAAAAAGCGCTTGGTCTAGCATGTCGTGAATTTTAAATCCTAAATACATGCCAATTAACGCAATTGGCAGCATCGCAAGTGAGAGAGGCGCAGTGTCTCGATTTAAGATACCCGATTGTAAATGCGCTACAAATAACGTGAATGATCCTGCGCCATAGACCACACCTTGTACGATGATTTGTTTTGCTTTTGGAGTTTTTGTTGCAAGTAAATACAATACCGTGACGGGTCCCCACGTACCTGCCAGACCGCCAAGCGCACCAGAAAGCACGCCTGCAACCCATTGCGTCCAGCGTCGGTGTATTTCCGCAATGTAAAAGTTAATACCGAACAATTGCAAAAGAGACAAAATTACGACGGGAACACCTAAAATCCAATAAAAAATGTTTGTCGGAATGTTGGGTACCCATTGTGCTGCGATAAAAATCGCTATACAGACGGTAAGTACATAGCGCCAGGTATCCTGCAGTGCATCAATCGCTGGTCGATACCCTTGTCTAAACGTTTGTAGCAAATTACTAAAGACAATAGGAAAAAGAATAGCTGCGATGGCGAGTTTTGGATCCATCAGCGAACCTAGACCTGACACCATAATAAGTGGCATAGCAAATCCAATCGCGCCTTTTACAACGCCGGCGACAAGTACAATAGTAAAGGCGAGTATCAGAGTCAGCGGTGCAATTGTTTCTAGAACACCCATGAACGAGTACCTACTAATGTCATATAAACCTCAATTAGATGCTGACCCCATGACTATATTCAAACCAATAGCGTTACCTTTTGCAATGTGTATGTGATAGCGCTAACCTTGGACACAAAAAGTTCATGGATATAAAAATAAAATAGGAAAGATATGCAGCAACTTCTTCTTGGTGGAAACGGAACGAAGCAGGTCCATTTGTTTGGGAAAACCGCAAATAGACATGGTTTAATCGCTGGCGCAACAGGTACTGGAAAAACGATAAGTCTACAGGTTATGGCCGAAGGCTTTTCGGCTATGGGTGTTCCCGTGTTTATGTCGGATGTGAAAGGTGACCTGTCAGGTCTTGCTGCATCGGGCAAGGAACATCCCAAGATTACTGAGCGCATCGATACCATAGGTATTGATGGCTTTAGTTTTGGGAAGAAACCCGTTTTGTTTTGGGACATTTTTCAAAAATTGGGTCATCCCATTCGAACAACCATCTCAGATATGGGGCCGCTGTTATTAAGTAATTTACTTGAGCTAAACGATACGCAATCAGGTGTGTTATACGCGACGTTTGAAGTGGCAGATGACAATGGTCTGTTGTTATTAGATTTAAAAGATCTTCGCAGTATGCTGGTTTGGATGGGCGAAAATTCAAAGTCACTTTCGGTTGAATATGGCAACATCTCCAAATCCAGCATTGGTGCAATTCAACGGAAATTGCTAGTTCTCGAATCACAAGGAGCCGACCAATTTTTTGGCGAACCTGCATTGAAGCTTTCCGATTTGATGATCACCGATTTTTCTGGAAATGGTGTCATCAGTATTTTGGATGTTACCAAGCTTATGCAAAATTCCCCTCGTTTGTATTCAACCTTTCTGCTGTGGTTGCTTTCTGAGCTATTCGAACAACTGCCAGAAGTTGGCGACCCGGAAAAGCCTAAGCTCGTCTTGTTTTTTGATGAAGCCCACTTGATATTTGATCGCGCACCTCGATCGTTGCTAGATAAGGTAGAACAGGTTGTTCGATTGATTCGCTCTAAAGGTGTTGGCGTCTATTTCGTTACTCAAAGTCCACTCGATATACCTGAAGATATTCTTGGTCAACTTGGTGCCCGCGTGCAGCATGCGCTCAGAGCGTTCACACCCAAGGACAAAAAAGCGGTTCGTACCGTGGCGGACACTTTCAGGCCAAATCCAGAGATAGATACGCAAAGTGCAATCACAGAACTGGGAACCGGCGAAGTTTTAGCTTCCGTCTTGGATGATTCAGGCAGTCCCACGCCAGTAGAAAGGATTTTAATGTGTCCCCCAGTGTCGAGAATAGGGCCCATCGATGACGAGGAGCGAAACCAGATACTGTCGTCTTCACCGTTGAATGGCCGATACGACGAGACAATAGATCGTGAGTCCGCTTACGAATTATTAAAGGAAAAAGCCGAAAAAGAGGCACATGAAGCCGCAGAGGCAGAGGCCCGTGCAGCGCAGGAAGCCGCCGAAGTTGAACGTGAAAAAGAAGCTAGACGTAAATCCAGAGGCACTGGTCGAAAAAGGCAAAGTATGGGCGAAGCTGTGATGAAATCGGTTCTTCGTTCGGTCGGCAGCAGCGTCGGTCGCAGAATTGCACGCGGAATTTTGGGTTCTTTGCTTGGCGGCAGATAATCATGCTGGCAGCATTTGGTCATTGAAAAGACAAGGGTTTCAAGCTACCGTATATTTAAGAATCTGAGCTATAGAAAGTAGGATTTGAAAACAAAGTTTTGGTAATCAAAAAGGAGTTTAACTTATGAGTTTATTAGCGCAAGCAGCACAATTGTTAATGGATAATCTGGGTGGCGAAGGCAGTGGTCTAAATCTAGAGTCAGTGACATCTGGTCTAAGTGGTCTTTTGCCCACTGATGAAGCGGGCGAACTGGACTTAGGCGGTATTGTGTCAATGTTCAGCGAACAAGGCTTAGGAAGCCTTGTATCTTCATTTCTAGGCAATGGAGAAAACGGTGCATTGGATGTTGGCAGCGTATTGGGTATGTTAGGTGAAGGCAAAGTGGCCGAATTTGCCGGAGGTTTGGGATTGTCAACTGATACCGTTGCCAGTGGTCTTTCCGATACTTTGCCACAGCTTATCGATCAACAAAGCGAAGGCGGTAGTCTTCTTGAATCGGCTGGTAAATCGATTGTCAGCGGTCTAGCATCGAAATTCTTCAGCTAGTTAAATCTGAAGAGTCTATCTATTCTGAAGTGCAGGTAATACCATTTATCTGTACTTCAATTGTTCCCCTAATCACTTCCATTTCATTAATACTCATATCTGATTCTTGAATACGGAAACCATCACATTTCAAATGTCTATTTAGTAAGCCTTGTCTTTTGAGAAAAAATACGCGAGGGTAGACTAAAATATAAACATATTCATGGGTAAATCCTTTGCATTTGCGTCTGTTTAAATCCATACTTTTTTGATATTACTTACTTTTCACACTCAATTAACAGGAATCACTATGTTTTTCAAAACTCAATTTGACGGACTAGAACCCCTATCACCTGAGGAGTATTTGGCGGAAAGTCGAGCTGCGTGGTCAGACTTCACAAAAAATGCAAACTCAATATATAAACAAGGCATGTCTAAAATAAAAGAAGATGGTTTTTCAATAAAAGATAAGTCCGCGAATCTTGAGTTAAACAAACAGTTCTTTGACCTCGTCACTAAGCACAATCAAGCACAATTAGAGTATTCATTTCGTTTGATGTATGGCATGCCTTTCTTTGGCAACGCAAAAGGCTTAATGGCAGCTACGACAGGTAAAGCCGCCGCAAAACCGAAAACCAAGGCCGCTCCAAAAGCGAAAGCAGCACCTAAAGCTAAAGCTGCTCCAAAAGCAACGCCTAAACCAAAAGCAGCGCCAAAAACTGAAGCAGCACCTGTAAAGGCAAAAGCAGCGGCAAAACCAAAAGCAGCGGCAAAACCAAAAGCAGCGGCAAAACCAAAAGCAAAACCTAAGTTTTTATCAGAACCTGATGGGGTGGCAGATGACCTTACAAAAATCAAAGGCATCGGTCCAAAACTCAGTGAAAAGCTTAACGACCTAGGTGTTTATCACTACAGCCAGATTGCATCTTGGAACGCGAAAGACGTCGCAATGGTAGACGAAAAGCTTTCATTTAAAGGCAGAATTGATCGCGAAGAATGGATACCTCAAGCAAAAGCGATGAGCTAAAGCGTTTGTCTTAAAGCATCTTAGCAAAACTGTATCTTCGACAAATTTAGCGTGGTAACGACCAGTCTTAGGTAGTTACCACGTTCCATACTTACTTTGACACTATTCTGGCGGGAAGTGTGCCATCCAGTGTTCTGCAATTTGTTGCCTTGTGCAAAACCAAATATCCGAATGATTAGTAGCGTATTGAATAAATCGCTCAAGTGCTTTCAACCGTGCAGGACGTCCAATGATTCGACAATGTAGGCCTACGGAGAGCATTTTAGGTTGAGTGTCACCTTCCTCATACAACACATCAAACGCATCTTTTAAGTACTCGTAAAAATCATTTCCGGTGTTGAATCCTTGAGGTGAGGCAAAACGCATGTCGTTAGTATCGAGCGTGTAGGGCACCATTAACAATGGTTTTTTATAGTGGTAATCGTAATAGGGCAAATCATCTGCATACGAATCAGCGCAATACAAAATATCATCTCTTTCTGCAATCAGTGCAAGGGTATTTGGACTGGTTCTTCCCGTATACCATCCATGAGGTTTAGAACCAGTCAGTTTTTCATGCAGTGTAATTGCTTCTGCGATTTGCTCTCTTTCCTGTTCAATAGGCATATCCTGAAAATGGATCCAGCGCATCGCATGACTTGCGATTTCCCAATTCGAACGCAACATCGCTTGCACTGCATCAGGATGTCGTTGCATTGCCATTGTCACACCAAACACGGTCGCCGGGATCTGATATCGATTAAACAGTCTGTGAAGCCGCCAAAAACCCACTCTACTGCCATACTCATAAAGCGACTCCATACTCAAGTGCCTATCGTCAAACGCTTGTGCGCCGATGATTTCTGACAAGAAAGTTTCTGACTGTTGATCCCCATGCAACACACAATTTTCACCGCCTTCTTCGTAGTTAATTACAAATTGAAGGGCTAGCTTTGCGTTGTTTGGCCACCCGGGATGCGGCGGTGTTTCTCCATACCCGATAAGGTCTCTTGGATAGGTATTTATTGTTTTGTCATTCATAGCGTTTCTATAATTTAAAATCTGCCGGCACCTTCAAGCCGCAGCCTTTAAGGATAATATTGATTACTGTTGCGGTTGCTTCTTTAAACTCGTCTTTACTTAAATAATCTCCGCGCAAATTTTTGATTTGCGATGAAAAATCCGCGTAGTGTTGAGTACATGACCATATGTGATAGAGCAAGAATTCAGGATTCACGCAGTCCATTTTCCCATCACTAATCCATCCTCGGATGACATTCTTGCGCCCTTCAACCCATGCTATGTGCTCTTTTTTAAATGAATCATCTAGGTTATTAGCACCGTTAATGATTTCTATCGCAAAGGTTTTTGAGGAGTAAGGATGCAGCCGAGAAATTTCCATTTTATCAGCGATATAGGTCGCTAACGATGTGGCGGGACAATCCTCTTTGGTGACATTGTCAAACTTAGAGTTCCACATACTTAAAATTGATTGCATTACCGCTGAATAAAGTAGTTTTTTGTTGGGAAAGTAATAGAGAATGTTAGCTTTTGGTAAGCCCGCCTTGTTTGCAATTTTTTGAATTGAAGCACCTCTATAGCCATTTTCAGCAAATGTCTTTAATGCGGCAGAAAGTATTACTGAACGCCGTTTTGCTCCGATATTACTTGATGATTTCATGAGCTTTTAGTTTTAACAGTGTGTTCCAAAATGTTTGGTGCAAGAGTATATGAGTGCATCAACCGCAGCCAGATTATATCTATTTTCTTTGCAGTTAAAGCAAGTTAATTACCAATTTGCCTATCTATGGTGTCATTTTTCTGACCGATCGGTCTACTTTTTATTGTGGTTTGTGATAAATTATTGGTATTCATCCATGAATATATCTCCCTTAGGTTAACCAGTATCGATGATCCAGTTCTTGCTAAATGATGAGTTGATTCAAATTCAAGATGAGCCAGCTGACCTTACTTTGCTGGATTTCCTGCGTGAACACAAGCATCTCACGGGTACTAAAGAAGGCTGTGCATCCGGTGATTGCGGCGCATGCACAGTCGTCACTTCGGAAGTTGCTCAGGCGGCGACACCTAACGCTAAGATGAAAGGCAAATCATCAGGTGCGTACTTAAAATACAACGCTATCAATAGCTGCATCACATTTTTGTCCGCACTCCACAAAAAACAGGTTATTACCGTTGAATACTTGAGGAGAGATGATGATTTGCATCCGGTTCAGCAAGCAATGGTGGATGCTAATGCGACACAATGCGGCTTTTGTACACCTGGGTTTGTGATGTCAATATATGCGCTTTATCAAACGCATAATCAACAACAATCTACTGTCGATCGCGAGCAAGTAATCCATGCTTTATCAGGAAACCTGTGTCGTTGCACTGGTTACAAGCCTATTATCGATGCAAGTCTAGATGTCTGTAGTACTGCTCTGGGCAGTAAACACAAGAAGGGTTACGAGCCAGCTGAAAATGAAACGCAAATCATTGAGCGCCTACAAGCAATACCAGAGACTGGCTCAAATCAATATTCAATCTTACCAACAACCCGGGAAGAGCTCGCCAAGGCGCTAACAGATTATCCTGAGGCACATCTGGTTGCAGGCAGCACTGATCTAGCGCTTGTTCATACTCAGCAGTTACAAAAGCTGCCTGTGTTAATTAGTGTAAAGTACTTACCAGAATTAACGCATATCGAATCAAAAAACAATGTCCTGTCGATTGGTGCGGCGTCTACCTTAAGCGATGTCGAGCAGGTAATGGTCAAACATTTTCCAAATCTAAAAGAAATATTTGAGCGTTTTGCCAGTGTTCCAATTCGCAATCAGGCAACCATCGGCGGAAATATCGCAAATGCTTCGCCGATAGGTGACATGCCGCCGGTATTAATCGCATTAAATGCAAGCGTTGTACTCGATAATGGCAAAGAAATGCGAGAAATACCGCTTAAATCATTCTTTCTTGCATACAAACAAACGCGCTTGGCTAACAATGAATGGGTACATTCAATTCGAGTGCCTTTGTTGACTGATACTCAACAGCTAAAAGTATATAAGGTGTCCAAGAGAATAGAAGATGACATTTCGGCTGTCTGCATGGCGCTTTGTATCACCGTTGAAAACAATGAGGTAAAAGGGTTGTCTACTGGTTTTGGTGGTGTTGCCGCAATCCCTTCATCCTGTGAAGCACTAGAAAATGCAATGCTGGGTAAAAACTGGCAGCAGCAAAGCAATGTTGCGATAGGCAAAACGCACTTAGAAAATGCGTTTGAGCCCATCAGCGATGTGAGAGCAAGTGCAACCTATCGCAAACAGATCCTGCAAAACCTCTGGCATCGTTTCTGGTTGGAAACGAATCAGAGTCAACTGCAAATAAAAACGCGGGTGATTGAACATGCGTAAGCTAACGGATGTATCAGTTGCACCAACACAGCTCGATGGCGCAAAGCGGTCATACGATAAAAGCGCGACTCACCATGAAAGCGCGATAAGACAAGTCTGCGGAACGGCAAATTACATTGATGACATTGTCGGAAGGCAAGATACAAAACACGCTGCGGTAGGAATTACAAATGCAGTGACTGGCCAATTAAAGAGCGTGGATCTTACCGAAGTTAGAAAAAGTGGAGGCGTGATTGATGTCATTACCGTTGATGATTCACCTGGGCACACTGATATAGGTCCGGTGTTTAAAGGTGATCCGTTACTTGCCAAAGATGAAATCAAATTTCATTGCCAACCCGTTTTTGCGGTACTCGCGGAAACGGCAGAATTAGCCCGCATTGCCGCGAAAAAGGCAGTTATTGTAGTCGAGGATACACAAGCGATACTTGATGTTGAGGACGCAAAAAGCAAACAATCCTATGTGCGACCTAGCCATACAATGCAAAAAGGAGATGTAACAAGCGCATTGGAAGCCGCGCCAAATGTGCTATCTGGACAACTGAAAGTCGGTGGTCAGGAGCATCTTTATCTTGAAGGGCAAGTGGCAATGGTTGTTCCAGAAGAAGAAGACCGCATGCTCGTGTATTCATCGAGCCAACATCCAAGCGAAGTGCAAAAACTCGTTGCTGAAGTATTGGATGTTAAGCTCAACAAAATCACGGTGGACATGCGAAGGATGGGCGGTGCCTTTGGCGGGAAAGAAACCCAAGCCGCACAGTGGGCATGTATTGCGGCAATCTTTGCCAAACGTAACAAATGCGCGGTGAAGATCCGCTTATCGCGTCAGCAAGACATGCAAGTCACGGGGAAACGCCATCCCTTTGAAAACAGTTATCGCGTGGGTTTTGATAACACTGGCAAGATATCTGCCGCAGAAATTGAAGTGAACGGCAACTGCGGGCATTCGCCTGATCTATCTGATGCTATTGTCGATAGGGCCATGTTCCATGCTGATAATGGGTATTATTATGATGCGTGTGAGATCCAAGGACATCGCGTAAAAACAAATACCGTCTCTCATACTGCATTTCGCGGTTTTGGCGGTCCTCAGGGCATGATCATGGCCGAAGCGATAATGGATAAAGTCGCCAGGGCCACACGTCAAGATCCTTTATCGGTTAGAAAATTGAATTTATATGGACCGAATAATGGATTAGTCACCCCCTACGGCATGGAAATCGAGCAACATCTGCTACCGGAAATCATTATGCAGTTAGAGCAAAGCGCGGATTATTGGAATAGACGCAAAGAGATAAACGCGTTTAATGCAAAAAGTCCTTTCATCAAAAAAGGGTTAGCACTGACACCCGTAAAATTCGGTATTTCATTTACCGCCAAACACCTTAATCAGGCAGGCGCATTAGTGCATATATATACCGATGGCAGTATCCAAGCCAATCATGGCGGCACTGAAATGGGTCAGGGTCTGCATACCAAAATCAGTCAGGTTGTGGCCAGCGAATTTGGCGTAAGTTTGGACGAAGTAGACATTACGTCGACAAGAACGGATAAAGTACCCAATACGTCACCAACGGCTGCTTCGAGCGGTTCTGATCTCAACGGTAAAGCCGCACAAAATGCATGTATCCTGATTAAAGAAAGATTGGCGCAGTTTTATGCAGAAAAGGTCGGTGGCGACGCTGGAGACATAGATTTTCGAGATAATCATATTTGGTGTGGACAGCACAAACTATCGTGGAAAACACTTGTACAAGACGCCTATATGTCACGCGTGTCGCTCTCGGCCAACGGCTTTTATCGAACGCCAAAAATCTACTATGACAGAGCTAAGG
>JBCDMA010000040.1:0-18105 GCA_038744645.1 Pseudomonadota bacterium
CCTGAGATAAGTTTTCGCAAAGAAAGACAACTCGCTAACAGCAAACTGTCACCCTAAGCAATGAAGAGTTTGGTGTTTAGTCTTGGATCCTGACGGCTAGCACGTCTTGCTTTACACCATGCATTACAGCGTTTGCCGTAGAACCTAACAACAGTTTGATACCGCTTCGACCATGCGTTCCCAAGACAATCAAGTCGGCTTCTATTTGATTGGCTTTTTCTTGGATTTCATCAGCAGGATCGCCCAATTCAACAAAGGCTTTGTCTTGTGCGATGTCATACTCTGCTGCTATGTCAGCAAGTTTTTTTTGCGCTTTTTTGAGCAGGTCTTCATCTAAGATGATGCTGCTGGGAATATCGTATAAATACGGTTGAATATAGGTTGAGGGCATTGAGACATATATGATGCTTACATCCTTGCTTGTTTGCGCAAGTGTAAGCGCTCTGCGGATAATCGCGTCATAATCAGCGTATAAATCAATGGCGACTAAAATGTTGCTGTACTTGTTCATATTCACCTCCGCATGTCTCTTCTATTAAATATAGAACACCCCAATGGTTTTTTGGTGCTTAAATACCGCAGACTTGACCTAGTTCAATACTTTAACAACGTTGCATATGCTTTTGTCTTGAGGGTCCATTTCGACATCAAAATTCAAGCGTTGACAGAATGCCAACATAGCCTTGTTTTCACTCAACACTGTGCCTTCCATTTTTCGCAAACCCTTTTCGACCGCACTGGCAATAAGGGCCTCCATCAACCGTGATGCAATACCGTTTTTCTGCCATTCATCTGCTACCACGATGGCAAATTCGCAGCTCGTTCTATCGATATTGGTGACATACCTGGCGACGCCGATTTCTTGTTCTTGACCTTCGTTGTCAATCACCGCAATCAAGGCCATTTCAAGGTCATAGTCGATTTGCGTAAAACGCACCAGCATGTGTTGCGTCAATGAACGAATGCGCTGCATAAAACGAAAATATTTTGATTGAGAAGATAGTCCGTCTACAAAGTCCTTTTCTATCTGCGCGTCCTCTGGACGAATGGGTCTGATTGTGAGCGTTTCACCCGTATACAACACTTCTTTTCTTATCAACTCCGTGGGGTAAGGGTGAATCGCCATATGCTCATACGGACGTGTTTGCGTGTGATGATCAATGACAATTCTCGCATCCAGTGCCAGTGTTCCTTCGTCGTCGGCCATCAATGGATTGATGTCCAACTCCTTTATCCAAGGTAACTCACAGACCATCTGTGATACGGCCAATAACACTTGTTCAATCGCCGCCATATCACATGCAGGAAGCTGTCTGAACGCCTCTAACAATCGCGATACTTTGGTGCGGCTTATCAGTTCCTTCACCAGAGTCTTGTTCAGCGGTGGCACGGCCACTTCACTGTCGCTCATCAATTCGACTGACGTACCCCCCATACCAAAACTGATAATAGGGCCAAAGGCAGCGTCGGTAAAAATCCCGACCATCAGCTCTCGACCCGTGCTCTTTGTATACATTTGCTCGATGCTAATCCCTGTAATATCCGCTTCGGGACACTTCTGTTGTACGTTATCCAGCATGTCCCTGAAAGCTGACTTCACTGAACTTGCATCAGAAACACCGAGTCGAACGCCATCTACGTCGGACTTATGCGAAATGTCTTTGCTGTAGATTTTCATCGCAACGGGGTAGCCGATGGACTCCGCATGCATGACTGCCTCATTGGAGTCTTTGGCAATAGATGCATGCGGCGTTTTTATGCCATACGCATTTAGTATCGCCATTGACTCTAATTCAGTGAGCATATGACGACCTTCAGACAAGGCACTTTTTATAATGATTTCTGGTCCCTGAGAGTGATGATGCGCTTGTTTTTGAAGGGGTTCTGGCACCTGCATTAACAGTTTTTGATTGAGCTTGAAGGTCGACAAATAATTAAACGCTTCAATTGCAGCCTCAGGCGTTTGAAATACGGGGATGTTGTTTTCTTGCAGCAACTCTTTTGCGGACCGCACCTGTTCACCTCCCATAAAACAAGCAATCAACACTTTATTGGAATCCGAGACGGCTTCAATTATCAGTTGAGCAACATCATATGCGTTGGTCATCGATTGCGGTGTCAGGATGATCACAATCCCATGAATTGTCTTATCTTGAATGCACGCTTGTAGAGACTTTGCATAGCGTTCGGGCGGTGCATCGCCGATGATGTCGATAGGATTGGTATTTGACCAATTGGCCGGCAGTATTTTGGACAACGCGCGCTGCGTTTCGCTTGTTAAAGGCGGAAGTGCAAGCGAAAGATCGCTTGCGCGATCTGCAGCAATCGCACCAGGACCGCCGCCGTTGGTAAGAATAACGAGATTATTGCCCTCAAGCCGTTTGCTCTTAGCCAACACTGTCGCTGCAACAAAGAGATCGTTTACCTTATAGCCTCTCACCGCACCTGCTTGTCGCAAAACGGCATTAAACACATCATCTTGACCTGAAATAGCTCCGGTATGTGTTTTCGCTGCGGTCGAGCCCGTATCATGCCGCCCGACTTTCATTACCAAGACCGGTTTAATCCGCGACGCAGCTTTGAGCGCACTGATAAATGAGCGCGAATGCTTTATGCCTTCGACATAGAGCAGAATGCTTTTGGTGTCGCGATCATAGATGAGGTAATCAAGTAATTCGCCAAAATACACATCAGCCGTACCGCCAATGGATACGACAGCAGAAAAACCAATTTTGCGGTTTTCAGCCCAGTCCAATATCGCTGTACAAAGGGCACCGGATTGAGAAATCAGTGCTAAATCGCCTTTGCGAGCCAGTCCTTTATTGAAGGTGGCATTAAACCCTGACGGAGGACGCATCAGGCCAAGACAGTTGGGACCAATAAAGCGAATATTGTAACGCTTAGCAGTGAGCTTAACTTTTCTCTCTATACTGACACCTTCTGCGCCAATCTCGCCGAATCCTGCAGACAAGATTATGGCTGCTTTTACCCCACATTTCCCGCAGTCTTCAATAATTTGATTTACATAGCTTGCTGGCGTTGCAATGATGGCTAATTCGACGGTACGTCCCACGTCATACAAGTTTTTAAAGCAAGGTTTGCCATAGATCTCGCTGTGCTTGGGATTGATTAAAAACACCTCCCCTTTGAAGGCGTCATTGCTCAAATTTCTTACAACAATCTCGCCGATAGACGATGGACGCTCGCTAGCACCAAAAAGAGCAACGGAATCAGGCTCAAAAAACGTATGTAAAAAGTGTTCCATCTATTTCTTTCCTGTTTTGGATTATCCATTCTTGAAATAGCCTATTAGGGCTTGGCTCGCTTTCCTGCTTTGGTTTTTTGTTGTTTTTCTTCTTTAGGACACAATAGTGTTCATTGCATGTAAGTATTGTGATTTTTGCGGTTTAAGCAACGTTATCTTGTGGTCTGTTGATCTAGGCCGTCTGAATGGTTTTTCCTTAATTTTTTCAATGCGCAATGCCATAAACAACGTGTTTACCTCAAATATTTTTACACCCCAAACATCTATTGCTCAAAACCCGGTTGAAAACAGCATTTATCACAGAGTATCCTTAGGAAAAACAGCATGATCAGACTGTCGTGCAGTAACGATAAACATTCTGGTCCGAGAGCATACATTGGCTATCTTGGGTACTAGAGCAAGGAATGAACCATGAAAACCCTGTTACGCTTTCTACCCTTTGTTGTGATTGGTATTGTTCTACTGTCATCTTTTGCAGGGGTTGTTACTTTTATTCTACGACAGCTCAACCTTTACCCACCTGAACAAATTACGATTGCTGCAGGGTCGCCCGGTTCAGCCTACCACGACTATGCCGTACAATATCGCGACATTCTGGCTCGAGATAATATAAAACTTGAAATCCTCGAAACCAATGGATCGTTGGACAACGCCTCTCGACTAGCAAAAGAAGAAAGCCCAGCTGATATTGCACTGGTTCAAGGCGGTATATCCATTCCTGACAGTATTGTTGGTATCGCCTCAGTACAAGTGGAGCCCCTTTGGATCTTTGCGCGACCCGAAGTAGAAAATGATCCCAATACCTGGGAAGAAGTGTCCTTGTCTGTAGGCGCTGAAGGCGGAGGTACGCGCACAGTAGTAGAGCAACTTGCGCAAATCACACAAGCGGTGGGTCTAACAGGTGCTAACACCGTGAACATGGGAAGCAGAGATTCCTCAGATGCCATTTATGAGGGTGATTTGGACATGGCATTGTTTGTTGCGCCGGTAACAGCAAGTTACCTACAACAACTCTTTAACGATCCCTTGTTAAGTCTCGTTCCACTGGCACACAGTGAAACAGTAGCGATTCGAATAGAAGGTGCTCGACTGATTCGCTTACCTTCCGGATCGCTAAACTATCAGCGACCACTACCTGACGGTGATATGAATATGGTGGCACTGGTGACGCGTCTGGTGGCGCAAGAAGACTTGCATCCAGCCCTTGTCAATCGCTTGGTTGCGGCTGTCATTGAAGTGCACGGCGGTCGACCCGTGATCCCAGCCGACAGCTTATACCCATCCACTAGCGACCTGGGTGTTGAGCCAGACAAGTTGGCAGTGAGTTTGTTTGAAAAAGGGTTTAGTCCCTTGGAGTCTTTTCTACCCTACTGGATCGTAGCGCAACTCAATCGAATTTTGCTGATATTGGTCCCTCTAATCCTATTATTATTACCGCTTTTTAAACTTTTCCCTGTTCTTTACCACGCTATTTTCAACAGCAGAGTGTATCGTCATTACACGCGCGTTCATGAAATCGATACTACCTTGGCAACAGAAGGTGAATCTCTCGGGTCAGAAAATTTGCTGAAGTTGAGAAAAGAACTCGACGAAATCGAACTTGCACTGCTGCAAGCCAATTTGCCTAACGTCTATCGAAAACAAGCCTACACCGTCCAACATCACCTCGATTACGTGCGACGCCGTCTGGACGATGTCAGTCGAAACGTTAATGCGCAGTGATTTTTCCTAGAAAAACTACGCATTAAAATCGTTGGTACTAAGCCCCTATTAACCCTCTGCTTTTAACTGGTCAAGCTGATGCAGTTCACGCTCCAGTTTCACAGCAACTTCATTTGGTGAGCCTGTATTTTTAGCGAATAACGTGTAGGCAACAGGCACTAAAAACAGTGTTAATACCGTGGAGGCAAATACGCCCGATAACACCACTATGCCAATGACAATTCTTGTTTCTGCACCGGCACCTGCCGCCAATAACAATGGGATTGTGCCTGCGATCGTTGTTAACCCTGTCATAATGATAGGCCTAAATCGCGTTTCTGCCGCGGCAAAAACAGCGTCTTTAAACGCCTCGCCTTGATCTCTCAATTGATTGGCAAACTCGACAATTAGAATACCGTTCTTCGCTGCGAGTCCAATGAGCATGATTAACCCAATTTGGGAATAAATGTTTAGACTGCTCCCGGTAATATACAAGCCAAACAAACCACCCCCAATGGCCAAGGGAACAGTCAACAATATAACAAAAGGATGTACCCAACTTTCAAATTGTGCGGCCAATACAAGGAAGACGACGAGTACGCCCAGCGTAAATACAAATTGCATTGAGCTGGCTGAGGACACGTAGTCGCGACTTTGACCTTTGAAATCAATTTGCGCCTCAGGTGGCAGATGTTGCTCGACTAGATCTTTCAAATAACTCAATGCTTCACCTAGGCTTAGCTCATCACTGAGGTTCGCATCAATGGTAATTGCTCTAATACGATTAAACCGCGACAAGGTATCTGCCGCACCATACTCATCAATCTGTACGAGGTTTGATAGCGGTATCAGACTGCCTGTGCGCGACGATTGCACGTAAATGCTTTGAATATCTGAAAACGAACGCTGGTCATCGCGCTCGCCTTCCAATATGACATCATATTCTTCGCCGCGATTTAAAAACGTGGTGACCTCTCGTCCACCCATCATGGTTTCAAGTGTGCGTCCAATGTCTTGAATATTCACACCGAGGTCGGCCGCAGCGTCATAGTCCACTTGGAAGTCTAATTGAGGTCTGGTTTCTTTATAGTCGGAGTCTACACCCAACAACCCCGGATTGTTTTCATTTATCTTTGATATAAGGATATCCCGCCACTGCGCTAGTTCTTCATAGGTAGCACCACCGAGGACAAGCTGCACTGGCTTTTGTGTGCCGCCACCTAAACCCTGCCGCATAATTGGAAAAGCGCGCACACCTGGCAGTTCAGCCAAGAGTCCCCTAACCTCGCCCATGATTTCATGCGCAGGACGGCGGTTCGCCCAATCATTGAGGATCACGATTGCGATGCCAGAATTAAAGTTCTCAATATTGCCGAAGGTGCGCGGTGCCCTGATCAACAATCGATTGATTTCTTCGCTTTCAACATAGGGCATCAAACGCCTTTCAATTTCCGTCATGTACTCTTCCATGTAGGAGAAGCTTGCACCTTCGGGTCCATTAACGATAACAAAGAAAGCTCCTCGATCTTCTGTCGGTGTAAATTCTTGCTGAATCTTCGGATACATCCAGACCATGCTCGCAACTAACGCGACAAACAATACGCTGACGATAATAGGCTGTGCGATGGCACTGTGAAGCACTCGAAGATAACCTGTGCGGATGTTTACCAGCCCTTTATCAATGATATTGATCACAGGATTTGCCTTGGTTGGTTTATCGCTGAGAATTTTTGACGCCAACATCGGTGATAATGTAAGCGCAACTATTGAGGAGAAGATAACAGCTGCCGCAATGGTGAGCGCAAATTCCGTAAATAACCGTCCAATATCGCCTTGCATGAACGTAATGGGAACAAATACCGCAACAAGCACAAGGGTAGTAGCGACAACTGCAAAACCAACTTGTCTTACCCCATTAAAAGCAGCGACAAGGGGTGTTTCCTTCCTTTCCTGTATGCGCCTTACCACGTTTTCAATGATAACAATCGCATCATCAACCACCAGTCCAATCGCAAGCACCAATGCCAGCAACGTTAGAAGATTGATTGAGAACCCTAACGCATTTATCACGATAAATGTCGCTATCAGAGAGACGGGTACAGTGACCGCAGGAACCATCATTGCGCGCACATTACCCAAGAATAGATAGATAACAAACACAACACAGGCAATAGCGATAAACAGGGTTTTATAGACTTCCGCAATAGAAGATTCGATAAAAACCGCCGCGTTGTAGCTTTGTTTAATTGACATGCCGTCTGGCAATCGTTGGTTTAAGCGCGCAGTCAGTGCTTTAACAGAATTAGCAACGTCAATAGTGTTTGCCGTAGACTGGCGAATAACGCCGATACCCACCATGGGAACTTCATTGCCGCGGAAGAAGGTTCTATCTTCAACCACACCCAATTCGACACGCGCAACATCGCCCAGGCGGACTAAAAACTCATTGCCATTGATATCCCGCCCCTCAGTTAAAACAAGTGTTGCAAAATCCTCTGGTGATTTAAACGCGCGATCAACACGTGCTCGAAAAACACGTTCATCCGATTCCAAAACACCGGCGGGCAATTCTACGTTTTCGGATCGCAAGGCTTGTTCAATATCAGCAATGCTCAACTGTCTTGCCGCTAATTCTTGTCGATCGACCCATACGCGCATCGCATAGGACAATCCACCGCCAATTTGCACTCTGGCAACGCCATTAAGGGTCGCGTATTGGTCGACTAAATACCGTCGCGCATAATCGGTCAATTCCGGCACGGTCATCTCTTCACTGACTAAATTTTGCCATATAATGACGTCATCATTGCTGTCGACTTTTTGTACTTCAGGCGGATCAGCTTCTTCAGGTAAGTCTTGTACAATACCCGAAACACGATCCCGCACGTCGTTAGCCGCGGCATCGATATCTCTATCAACCGAAAACTCAATAGTGACATTAGCTTCACCGTCTTGAGAGCTGGATTCAATAAACTCAATCCCTTCTATACCAGCAATGCGCTCTTCAATTAACTCGGTGACACTGGTTTCCACAAGATTGGCGGGCGCGCCAGGATATGCCACCTCTACTGTGACTACCGGCGGATCAATATCAGGATACTCTCGAAGTGAAAGTCTTTCATACGATACCAAGCCAAAAGCAATCAGCAAAAGTGATAAAACTGCAGCAAAAACTGGTCGTTTGACTGACGTGTCCGAAATCAACATATGTGCTACTCCTTCACGTTCTGCGTCAACAAATCACGCAATATCTGATTGCCTTTCTCAATCGCTTTGATGTGTACTTCGGCGCCTGGTTGGACTTTAATCGCGCCATGGCTCAACACCAAATCACCCGCATCAATACCACTGACTATTTCCACTTCGCCTTGTCTTCGCGCACCGATATTCACACTTTTGCGCTCAACAACGCCTTTATCTGCGTCGGTGCGATTTACCAACATGACTGATTTTTGTCTGCCTGCGGTGATAATCGATTCTTCCGGCACAACGATCGCCATTCGGGGCGACTTAAACAAGCGAATGCGCATTAGCATGCCTGCTTTTAATATGCCGTCGTCATTAGGAATAATTGCTCTTGCACTGACGGCCCGTGTGATCGGATCAATGCGACTATCGATACTTGTAATGGTGCCGGAAAAAACGGTATCTGGATAACTCCTTGAACTTGCCTCAATAATCAGTCCCTGGGAAATTGAATTGAGAAACACTTCCGGGATTGAAAAGTCCAGCTTCATCACACTGATGTCATCAATGGTCGTAATGATCGCGTTTGGTGAAGTCGGGCCAACAAGCGCACCGACACTGATATTTCTCAGCCCGACCACGCCATCAAAAGGCGCGACGATTGTGCGCTCATCGATACGGGATTGAATCGCTCTGATACGCGCATTTGATGCGTTGAATTCGCGCTCTTGCTCGTCAAGCAGTGCTTCCGACGCCACATTGGTCGCCACTAAGCGTCTGAGGCGTTTGACCTGACGCTCTGCTTCATCACGACGAAACTGCTCTTCTACCAGCTCAGCATTTTCCTGTGCAGTGTCCATCCGCACCAAGACATCGCCTTTTTTAACCCGCTGATTGTCGTTGAAATTGATATCGACAATGCGCTCCGTTACCGTCGAAAACAACTCGACATTTTCGTTGGATTGCAACGTGCCCAAAGCCTCAATTTCATCAACGAACTCCGCCATCTGAACTTTTGCAACAAATACAGATGGCGCTTGTTGCGCAAGAGAAAAATTAAGACTGCTCAATAATAATAAAGCTGCACCGCCCGTCATGTGCTTAATTGCGTGCTTCATTGCACTCTCCAACTAAAAAAACGCCGACATGCTGATCGGCAAACATGAGATAGAATACGAGTGAAGACTGCGTAAAGACTACTTCTAAAAATCCATACTATTTTTCGAAAAAATAGAATGATGCGAAGTATGTGTCTGTTATTCGGAGGATTGTGAAAATTTAAAGGGATTTAATATGCCATGAAAAAACAGTTATGCCGGTCCGTGTAATAAGAACAACTCAGGTGAGTAAAAGACCCAACATAAAGCTATTCCTTTTGACGATCCATCTGGCGATCTTCCTCCACTAACTAAATTTGCTTAGCATTTGAGATTGAGTCTGCTACCCATGATATCCCATCTTGATTTTCGGATAGCAGACACGTATTTCAAATCAATTCATAAATTAAAACTGATAATAAGTTTCCAAAAATGCCGTTCGCCTATCACCAGGAAAATGGTTTTGTCGATTAAAGCCGGACTCTGCATACGTTTTATCAAATATATTCTCAATTCTCAGCAAGAATCGCCAATCTGCTTTTTCGTAGATAATCGACCCGTCAAACACTGTGTAATCGGGTACCGGGATCCCATTGAGATCGACGCGGTCATCGACATACTCACCACCAAATGCAAACGCTAGATTGAGATTAGGCATTTGATATCGGGTCCAAAACCCAAGCTGATTGCGTGGTGCATTGGTAAACTGCCCACCTGCCTGATTATCAAACCCACCCTGTGCACCCGTGATATCTTTGGTGATGACGGTCTCGTTATAGGCATATGATGCGGTTAATACCCAGTTTGGTGTTAGATCAGCCGTAATATCAATTTCGACACCTTCACTTTCTACTTCCCCAAACGCCACATTTTCATTGAACCCATTACCATCTGCATCCACACCGGTGTTTTGCACAATGTTAGTCCGCGTAATTTGATACAGTGCTAGCGAACCTTGAACTCGCCCGTCAAGTAAATCAGATCTCAAACCAACTTCAAAATTTTCACCCTCTGTGGGATCAAAAGGACCTCCGGAAAGCGGATTCTGGTTACCGATACCTTGTGGCTCAAAACTCTCTGCCCATTGACCAAAGATAGAGAGGTCATCACGGACCTTATAGACAATACCTGCTCTGCCAGTCACTCTAGAGTCAGTAAAATCATCATCTGGGTTAAAAAAACCAAAGCTCCCGTCCTCAAAATCATCCCACCGTAGTCCGGCACTAATTATAAAATCCCCTACCGTCAACTCTTGCAACGCATAGGCGCCAGTGCGCGTAAATTGATTATCAAAAATAAATAGTGGCCCTGCATCACCAACCGTAAAGGGTACATAGTTTTCTGGATTGACTTGGCCATAGACCGGATTTTCTATCGACAGCGGCTCCACGTTTTCAAAGAAAAGCGCAAAGAACTCGATATCCTCACCATCAAAATAATCAAAACCAACTAACGTCCGTGAGCCAATATCACCAAAATCAGCCGTGTAAATAGCATTGCCACCTAGAGATATATTCTCGATTTCCGTTGTGATATCTCTGAACTGTCGATTAATCGAATCTTCAAGGCCGTCACCAGTGCTATCGAATCGGTTTGCGGGCTCCCAATATTCTTGATCTTCTGTATTGTCAATGGTACGAAATGTAAAATCCCAGTCTATATTGTCTCCTAACCGCCCCTCCAATCGCGCTTGAAATGCCAAGCTTTCAACGGTGAGAAAAGCGTCTGGCTCATTATGATTCCAGCGGCGGTCAGCAATAAATTCTCCATTGTTATCCACAGGCACTCCACGCAAGCGGTTGCCGCCGAGGTCCTGATCGACAAAAAACCCTTGTAGTGTGAGGTCAGCAAATCCAACATCAAACGTAAATCCAAGGTCGATTACCGTTGTCTTACTATCTGCATTGAATCGTGACGTATCACGGTCTTCAAAAAAAACGCCAAGACGGCTACCAATAGTGTCACCAGCGAAGCCTTCCAATTCCAATGAACCACCTAGGCGGCTTTCGGTTCCAACTATTGCCCTGACCTCTGCAAACTGCTCTGTTGAAGGCTTCTTTGTGATGTAATTAAACACACCGCCTGGAGCTGTCGGACCATAAAGCATCCCCGCTGGACCTTTTAGGAATTCAAGTCGCTCAATGTTAAATAGCTGAGGAACAACAAACTCAGCATAGATATCCCCCCTTAAACCATCAAAGAAAATCTCTTCTTGCCGAAATCCTCTTGCAATAACACCGGAATAACTAAAAAGATTGACACCAGATATATTGCGATACAGATCTTGTGAATCTCTAGCACCCTGGTCGCTGATAAGTTCAGCTGAAATCGCAGTAATAGTAATTGCAGAGTCAATCTGGCTTGTTGGCAATTTGCCAGAAGATGTTGCATCAATTCGATAAAGATTATTTGCTCTACCCTTAACCAGTATTCTTTCTGTTGGGGTTTCGGAAGGCCGCACGCTACCTTGAAAATCCGCTGATGCTTCATTTTCAATATCACCAGTGTTATTTTTAGTTGTCTGCTGAATCACAAACGCACCACTTTCGATCTTTTGTGCTATTAACCCAGTTGCTATCAGCAGTGTATCAAGTGCTTCTTGAGCTGTGTAAATACCAGAGAGTTCAGGAGACTGTCGGTCGCCTACAATTGAAGATGACGCTATTATTTTAATATCCATCGCTGTTGCTAACTCAACTAATGATCCGCTGAGTTTTTGCTGGTCTAACTCAATACGTTTTTCCGTTTCATTTGCTATTGCAGTCGAAGGCATTGTCGCTAACGCAATCGCGCTTGAAACGGCCAGCGCCAAGCAAGAGCGACGTGCGCCACTTAAAATCAGTTGTTTCATTATTGTTATTCCATAGGTCTTTTAGGTTTGTTTTGTAATTGCGAATCAATCGCATCATTTAAAAAGACGTGGGAGGGTTATCAACCGTCGAAACTTTTTTTGATTTTTTGTAACTGATGAGAACTGAGCCTTGATTGGTTTGCTCAATATTGATTGGTAGCGTTGACTCTAGCAGAGAAAGCAGGTCATCTATATCATCTGATTCATGAACCAAACTCAGAAAAAGCTTCTTCGCTTTTTCATCGAGTATTCTAATGGGTTTGTCGTAATAGCGTTTTAAATCATCAATAATTTCGTCCAATGATGTATCCACATATACTAATTCACCAAAACGCCATGCGCCGATATTGTTCTCGTCTATTGATTCGATCTTTGCTAAATATTTGCGGTTTGCCGAAACCGCTTCGCCTTGTTGTAAAAACACATAACTGCCAACATCGTCATTTTTTAGCGTTGACGTCTGAGCGACAACCACTTCGCCCTCCGACACACTCACTTTTATTGCTTTCTTACGCTTGCTTACAACAAACTCGGTGCCAGCCACTTGAACACGAATACCATCACTCAGCACGTAAAAAGGTCTATCTGGAGCACTTTGAACATCAAAATAGGCTTCTCCTGCGTGCAAATGTACTTTGCGGTTATAATCATTGATAACCACTTCAATTTTAGTTTGCGCACCAAGCGTTATAATGGTGCCATCTGCCAAATTAATTTCTTTTAGTTCAGCAACCTCAGTAAAATAAATTTCAGACGAAACGCCTCTGAATTGAGACACTAATTCGGTAGATACAATAACTAGAAAAAGCAGAACACAGGTAGCTGTGGCGTAAAAAACGCGAAGGTCTCTAAGCAACGGTAATTTTTGTTTTAATGAGCCAAAGGTTGATTCTTCGACTGGCGCAGAATAGTCAGTTAAGTCGAGCTGACCCAAATCTGCCCACATGTATTGCGCATGTTGATACGCCTTTCTATTTTCTTCACTCTTATCTAACCATTGCTCTAACTGAACATCTTCATCATCTTGAAGGTCGTTGCAGATCACTTTTGAGTACCACTCAAATGCCTGTGTCTGGGTGTCTAGAGACACTTTATTTTTCTGCATAGATCTAATTCTTACCTGATAGGAGCGCTTTATTAATATCAGACATTGCTTTCGCCAACTCTCCCGAGATAGTTGGTCGGGCGTAGCCGAGTTGCTGTGCAACCTCGGTGACGGACTGTCCATCAACGCGGCATTTTATAAATACTGTTCGCCGTTTTACTGGCATCTGATCAAGCGCTTTTGTTACGATCCTAAGCTTTTCTTGCGCACAATACATCGTCTCTGGATTGTTTTTCTCTGAACTCTCCCCGTATACAAAAGTCGCAATATTACTTTTGTGCTTTTCTTGTACGATACTTTTTCTTAATTCGTCTGAAATTATATTTTGCGCAACACGCCGTAAGAATGCATTTGGTGTGATAACTGAGCTTATTTTGACTTTTTGCGAAACTTGTTCAAATACTTGATGCAGTACATCTTCTGGATCTGGTGGACCTGCACCTAGTATTTTTTTAAGGTATTTGTATAGCCCACTGGCATAGTCAATGTAAAAGTGGGTAATTGACGCTGTATCTTGTTGTTTTATCCATGACTTATGCTTTACTGTCGACGCTTGCGACAATTCAGTGGAGCGTTGTTTATTTACCACGTCGAAAGAGGTTCGCTTGGACAAAGTAGTATATTCCCCACGTGTATAACATGCTCTGCCTCAACGCTAATTAAAGGCAGAGTCAAAGTCTCTCCAACCAATAACTGTTGGTTTAATTGATGTAGAGTTTTACTTACGCACGTAAATAGTAATGAGATTCATTTACCTTAAAAAATTCGAGATTTATGCTCTATCCAAAGTAGAACGCCAAAAGTACCACGGTGCATGTTTCAAGAAAGCGAGTCAGATTCGCGAATTTCGCTAAGCCATAGCCGTCTTGTTTTGTAGAAGCATATAAGCGCGAGTGTTGGGAAAAACTGAAAAAAATTAAGCACGTGTAGCCATATCTGTTCATTATCAGCGTCAATCAACACAAAACGAATGGGATAAAGCATCAAGGTGCAGGACAGCAATAACAACGGAAACACAGGCCGGAAGACTAACCAAGGCAAGAACCACAACAGGTACCAAGGATAGCCGGTTGGTGCGAATAAAAAGAGTGCTGAGCTTATCCATAGGCAAGACGATATTAGTGAATCAATATCTGAGTTAGATAGCGTAAAACGCCAAGCAATCACTATAACTACGCCACCATAAGCAGTAATGCGGGCCAGTGCATTAGGGTCCGATATTGATAAGACATCCGCCGATTGCAGGTAAAACAATCCATCTTCTAGTATCCCAAATAAAAAACTATTGGTACGCCAAGTGGTCGAAAATTGGCGTAGACCAGAGGTAGGGTCGCCCACCTCAGCTAACAATGGATACAAAAAGGCGACGCAAAGCAATATGAACACCAAACAGGCAACTACAACTCTTTTTGGGCTTCGCAAATAGGGCTTGAGAATGATGGGAAATAGTATCACCGGCCACAATTTTGTTCCCACTGCTGCCGCCATGTAGGTGGCAGACATCACAATTTGTTTTCTTTGCATGAAAAACAAACTCGCCACCAGAAAAGGGGCCATCAGTACATCCATATGCCCCGCGTTGTAGCCATAAACAAGCAGGATTGGATTTAACCAATAGATAGCTACTCGACTAGAGGGTAATGCATGTTTTTTCAATGTCCGAATGAGCAACAAAAACGTAAGTAAATCAGCGAGCAATAACACTATTCGCCACGCTTGAATATTGAATGCGTCGATGCGATTTGCTACCCAAAATCCTATTTGCGCGACTGATGGGTAAATAGTGCCTAAATGGGGGTAAGCAACACGCTGTACATAAGATTCGTCTCGTAAAAATGCAAGTTCAGGATCTGCTTTAACAGCACTGGGATTAATGCCCAAGATCGATGCATCCGGCATTATAGTTTGCGCATTCACGCGTTCGGGTGGTGTACTGTAAGGATTTATACCTTCGTTAACCAGCGCCCCATCATAAAAATAACGATAGGCGTCATCTTCTAAAATGGGTTCACTTGGAAATAACACCAATCGCGCCAGTATGCCCACCCAGAATATGAGCTTTACGCTAAACCATTTACGTCGTTTTGCTAATAACTGATGGAGCAGATACAGATAAAAAGCACCTATGACACAACAAACAATAATATGAAGTGCAAACGGTGCTTCTGATAAACGTTGCCCATAGGGAAAACGAAAACTAATGAGTGCTAATGCGAGGTAACCCGTTATAAAGATGCCAAAAACGGAGATTGGCTTAACGGCTGCGGTCACCTCTCAAGATTCGCTTAACACTTAAGATGAGGAGCATCTAGGAGCCGTAACCGCCGCCCCCGCTTTGAAGCTGAACATTTTGACGTGGCGGTACAAATGCATCCGTTCGCCAGTTGAACTTGTGTTTTACTTTGTACTCACCTTCAAGTGAAGCGAGTTTTATTTTCAAACGGTCGTCAGCATAATCATTAATGTGTGCAAGTAAGCTATCTTGTGAATTCATGAACAATGCTTCCTGATTCCATACATACAAACTGTTCAATTGAAGACCACGTCGTGTCACTTTCACATTCTTTTTGTCATTGACAAACTCTCGCGCAAGCTTCTTTAGCTGTTTGCGAACGGTTCTCGCCTTGAACGCTTCAGTGCCTATGCTAGTCGTACCTTGCACGCCATAAATCAAACCATACATTGCAAGTGGCTCAGCATGAGCACCAAATAAAATACCTTGTTCAATGTCCTCTAAAGACAGCCTATGACCTTCTACAGTAAACGTTTTTTCAATCCACCATTTGCCTGGATCACCCGGCGTGCCTCTGAGTGATTTTATTTTCTTTCGGCTTTTAAAGTTGGTTGCGATTTTTTCAATCACACCAAGGTTGTGGAGATTCAGCCAATACGCAAGTTGTTCATCGCGATTGAGCTTCGAAACACTGATGCCTTCGAGGTAGGCTTTATACGTCTGGAGATAGGATAGCGACTGACCCGATACCACTTGGTATGCCGCGGTGCTGTCACTGCGGTCGGCGGATTGAATAAAATTGAGCAGTGATGTCATTGGCTTATAATCAACTTCGAACGTTTGTTCCGAATCGTATTGTGCCCAATGCGAAGCATCAAATCCGCGATTGTCTGCAGCGAGTGAGTATGTCGATAAACTCACGCTGGTAACTGAGACAAAGACACCGTAAATCAAGCCTTTTAATGTGCTATTCATTGTTTTTTGTTCCTCAAACTGTACGTATCCAGATATGCATTTGCTGGTATTTTCGACATTGGTAAGCAACTGCCTTTTGATCACTTACTGCCCTTCTAAATTTAATGACCGAAGCACATAGGATTAAATTTCAAAATAAATCGCGTGGACGGTAAAAACTCGTATAGTGCCCAAAAAACCTAAGATCCTGACTTTTATTAAAAATTTTTAATCTTTGTAATGTCATCTTAAATTGATCATTATGAGAAAACCTATGGTCACAATTGACGTAGAAGAAAAGTGTGGTAAATAAAAAGTAGAGGGAAGTTATGATCTATCGCATTGGCTGCATTGTCTTAATGCTTTCTAGTTTGTCACTCGCGTCATTTGAAGTAACAGCAGGGAATGGAATGCGTTGCGGCAATAAACTCGTCAGAGTCGGCGCAACAGTATCAGAAGTCAAATTGATATGCGGGCAACCCGTAGACGTGTTCGATGGCGGTTTTATCAAACGCGGAGATAGGATAATTAGTGTGACAAACTATGTGTACGATCTCGGCAAAGGAAAATTCCTAAGGATCTTGGAGTTTAGGAATGGAAAGTTACATGACATTCGAACCGGCCCTCGCTTGTGAGTCCACGTGCATATTTGACGAGCAATACGCTAGCGTAACAGCACGTCCATCCACTCTCTTTGCTCTTCACTGAGCGTTTCAACTGGTGTCAGCAGTGCGCTTGATAATGCGGTGTGACATGCATTGCGCTCTAAGGCAAATGGCCCTTCAATGAATGCGAGAAGCAAACGTTTTGCTTTTTCTAAGCTTTCACCGTATCGACTGATCACTTGCTCGACAGAGACGTGCAAACTCGGGTCGTCTTGCCAACAATCATAGTCGGTAGCAATCGCGACGGTACAGTAGGCAATTTGCGCTTCTCTTGCGAGAAACACTTCAGGCACATTGGTCATACCAACTAAATCGCACCCTGCTGGACCTCGAAGAAAGAAGCTTTCGGCTTTAGTGCCGAGTCTCGGCCCATCAACGCAGCCATAGGTTTTATCTCTATGCAGCTCTATTCCAATGGCCTGTGCAGCATTGTCTAGTGCATTCGCAAGCTCATGACAGGTTGGCTCTGCGGTGGATACATGCGCCGCAACACCACGGCCGAAAAACGTCTTTTCTCGATTGCCTTTCACAAAATCAAAGTACTGACTTGGTAAGGAAATATCGCCCGGTGCAATCTCTTTTTGCAAACTGCCGGTTGCAGATACTCCGATAACATGACTTGCGCCCAAGCGCTTTAATGCCCATATGTTTGCGCGATAATTGACTTCGTGCGGTAACAGTTGATGATGTGCCCCGTGACGAGGTAAAAAAAGCACTTTCCTGTTGAAGACATCACCTTCGATAATCACTGCAGAAGGGTCACCGAAGGGCGTTGTAATCGCGTGTTCTTTAACAATGTTGATTTGATCGAGTTTGTATAACCCTGTTCCACCAATGACAGCTAACACCTAACTTTCCTCTGTATATTCTTACAACTCACTGCAACTCGCGCCAAACGCACTCTGACAAGCGATGATACTTTATGCATAGCTGGGTTGATCCTCTTCGAATATGATCTGCTCGATTACCGCAAGTAACTGATGTCTGGATCCGCGCGTATCTGATTTCAAATTCTGCAGGGCTTTAAACAAATCTTGAATTTCATCAA
>JBCDMA010000041.1:0-17862 GCA_038744645.1 Pseudomonadota bacterium
AAACGCTGCAAATGTTAAAGGCTTTTCATTGTGACCAAATTCAAGGCTTTGTTTATAGTAAAGCGGTGTCACCAAGTGACTTCAGAGAGCTCTTGTCAGAACAACCGTTTGAAATTATGCATGAACAATAAACACACTTGTTCACAGGTTCGTCTTGTTTAATTTTGTGAGGAGTTCCGATTTGTTCGTATGAGATGATGTGAGTTGACTATGATGCACTTTTAATGAGGCAAAAAGACAAGAGACAATGAACAAATCACATGCAGAGCATTTTAAAGGGCTTCACTTTCAGTCATCACCACTTCGACTTACCAATGTGTGGGACGCACCCAGTACGATTTTGCAAACGAAACTTTGCGCGACAGCCATTGCAACCAGCAGTGCATCTTTGGCTTGGGCAAATGGATTTGCAGACGGTGACGCAATTCCTACCGAAGTGCTTAAACGAGCCGTAGCTACCATATGCAAAGTGACACATTTGCCAGTAAGCATCGACATTGAAAAAGGCTATAGTGACAACCCTAAAGACGTCTCAAAATTAGTGTTGGAATTGCTATCCCTCGGGGTTGTAGGCATCAATATTGAAGATGGAACAGATAGCCTAGATTTACTCGCCGACAAGATTAAAGCGATTAAAGAACGGATAGGAGATTCGGTGTTTATCAATGCTAGAACAGATGTGTATTTGCGGCAACTTGTAACAGGGGATGCCGCACAAGACGAGGTAATTACTCGCGCTGAGAAGTACATCGACGCTGGTGCAGATGGCATTTTTGTACCTGCTCAAAATAGTGCTCCCGTGACAACAGCATTAGTTGAGCAGATCACCGGAGAATGGGGTAAACCGGTTAATCTCATGGTAGCTGATGTCGCAAATACTCGCGAGGAAGAAGCGCTCGGCGTCAAACGACTCAGCTGCGGCCCGTTTTCATTTTTAAAGGCTTATCAAAGTTTGGTTGGTGGAAATGACACCCTAGAAGTGACTTTTGATTTGATGAATGCGTCCTTTTAGACCAAATTTTGAGTGATAAATCTGAATAAATACCTAATCCGTAACAGTTTTATCTATCGTCGCACACTTCATCGATCCACCGCATGGTTCGACAAACGATGGGCCGTATTTCAATAAAGTGATTGTATTTCGGTGATCGCCTATAGATCACCACATCAAATCATCGGGTACAACAAAATCAGCATAAGGGTCATCTTCAGCGGTGATTTCCTCTGCATGTTTGTTTTCAATGATCAATGTTTCGTCGCGTTCCGCTATCTTGCGACCAACAACGGCAGGAATTACCGAATAGTTTTCAGCAAAACTAGCAACAACTAATATCCCTGACATGAGTTGTTTTCGTGTCGTCTCATCGACATAGAGCGCTTTGATAAGCGTACCGTCAGTGAAGTTATACTTTATGTCACCGTTGGGTGTGTCAATCTTATTGCTTTCAATCAGCTGTTTGATTTGCGCCTGAATTTCCTTTGCTAGGCGTTTTTCTTGGATTTCTTTATTGAGTGCTTTGTCTCGAGCAAGTTGCTCTGCTTTTTTTTCTTCAATACTGGCTTGGACTTCCCTGGATTGCTTCTTTGCGCCCTTTTTTGCTTTTCTAACTTGTTTCTTGTTGACTAATCCTGCCTTTAGCATCTGTTCTTGCAATGTCATTTTTGGCATCTTTGTGTTCCTCTGCCGTTACTGAGCCTTTTTGATTCTGTTGATCGATAGACCATGCACTAGAAAATTTACCGCTATCATCTTACTGATAATCAGTGGGTGTTGAGTGATGCCAAGTTCAATCAATGCAAGTAGTAATCCGAATAGCACTACAATTTTAAATAGCAGCCGTGAAACAAAATGCAAATTGACAAAGAACCTGCCTAGGGCAAAAAACAGCAAAATTGAAAATAACACCCCGATTACACTGGAAATAAAATACGCAATCAAACCGCCGCCAAAATCGGACGTGTTCCCCAATAAAAACCCATCGGCAACATACCAAAGTATTGTAAAAAACACCGCGTAAAGAACACTGTCTGTCTGATACTTTTTACTTTTGATTAAGTCGACAATGACACTTTGCGGTACAACACTTTCAGAAGGGCTTTCCATATGACTATTTACTCCATTATATCCTCGAAAAGACGGGCAGTACTTTACCACAATGTGCATTAAAAATCGCAAATGATACGAGCCGTAAACTCACCATTGGATTCATAAAATAGAACATTCTGCTAAACCAACAACTGCGCACGATTCGAATAACTCGCTCAAAAGGTTTTTCCCTTATTTTACAAGTGAATCTATACTTGGTTAATATGGATGAAATGTGGCGGTTTAGCACTTCAAAACAACAAGAGGATGAAGTGAACGACTATGCATGTTTTACAAGAGCTCAGACGACGGAATGTGTACAAAGTTGCCGGTGTGTATGTGGTGACGAGTTGGTTGCTGATTAAGGCGATATCAAGTATTACCTCGTCACTGCAATCAGAAACCCCCTATGGCAGTATTGCTTTCTTTTTGCTTACGATAGGATTTCCTATCGCCTGTCTGTATGCATGGGCGTTTGAGATCACGCCAGATGGGTTGAAACGCACCGACGACGTACCCAAAGAGGAGTCCATTACCAAGGAAACGGGTCATAAACTGAATATCATATTGGTTTTGTTGTTGTTTTTGGCACTTGCATTTATTTTGTATTTGAATTTTTCCGAGCAGAGTCCCTTAGTTAAAAAGAACAAGCTAAAAAACCTATCATCTCCCGTTACTCTATTGAAAGGGACGCAATAGCTAAGTGCTACAGGACTAAAGAACACAATATTAGAGTGAAATGTGTCCTAAGTATCTTCGCCATGAGGTGGACTAAAAACCTGAGCTAGAGTGACGAAACCACTACCTCATCTAAGACAAAATCGAACCGAACATTCGCGGGTAAGGTTACTTGTCGTTACAAGCGCTCAGTGCATTTGCCATATCTTGTTGTTTATCAAGCGTATCGTATGCCAACCAATAATAGTCCGATCCGACGACATCTGTTCCAGCTTCGGACAGTGCAATATATGGTTGAGTGTTGTTTGTTTTAATGATTTTTTCTTCGAGATCCCAGAAAGCGCCTGCAGCAAAAGGGATATCCAGCGCCTCTAGCACTGGCCACACAGGTTTTTCGATTTCATCAACAACCCCTGTCCATGCAACAAGCTGTGACCTTGGTGTTTCCGCGTCTTCTAGTGCTTGCAAGTCGCTTTTGTCATCGATTGAATATGAAAAACTCAATCGATTATCCACATTAAACGACGTCAAAATATCTTCCAAGCGATAAGTGATGATTACGACAGAATCCACTGCGTCCGCTGCTACCACCGTTCGTGCGACTTGCTCGTAGCTGACACCGCGTTTGACATCTAGTTGCACTATTGCGCGGTCATCAGCCCATCTTAGAACCTCCAACAATGTTGGGATCGCAAAAGCCGTTTCTCGTTGATCGTTGTCGACTAACCGTAATTCTTGCAGTTCTTTCAATGAATAATCAGAAAGGTTGCCTTTTCCTGTTGTTGTGCGTTCAAGTGATGCATCGTGCAACAAGATAAGCTGACCGTCAGCAGTTTCACGAACATCCACTTCAAGTAACATGGGGCCATGGTTTACCGCTGCTTTTAGCGATTCCAATGCGTTTTCCGGAAATCCGGGTTTAGGGCCACCCCGGTGCGCACTTATCAAAGTGACACCCTTTTCAGCAATACAAGATAGATATTCTGCCACATTATCTTTGGGGTCGAGGCGCGTATTAACGAGTTCTATCCCTGCCGAGCAAAGGTGTGGGCATGTTAAAAGTCCGATGGCAACCAAGGACATGATAAATGAACGATGAACGGCTTTTTTAAGAAAATCCATAAATGTTGCTGGACAATGGTTAAACATACTTGATTCAAAGATAGCGTATTTTCATGGACGTCATTGTACAATTTCACTTCGAAAAAATTCGGCATGAAGCAAAACTGCCGCGAGACAATAAAAATCTATTAGAGAAAGACTTTCCAAATGCGGAAAACGAGTTCACAGTCTTTTGAAGACAACTTTGTCTTAAGAATTTAAAAATCGCCGATAAAAAGAAATGAATGTAAACGACAACGCAATCTTTTGAAAAACCTCTCACTACTCTTCTGCATACTTTTCATTTTTTGGTACGTGTTTTTGCGAAGCAATGAAGTCGTATTAGGGCCGGGAGTGACGGCGCCAAATGCGCCATTGCAAAGCATCCCTTTGAAAATAAATACGCGCGTGATAGATGGGTATAACATAACCGATGTGGCAGACTTTAATCTCACTGCGAAAGTCCTCGCCAAAAGGAACTATACGCTGGGGCGGGAGGCAGATTTATCGCCAACGGATCTCGCATTAGGGTGGGGTAATATGTCTGACGAGGCAGTTTTGCAGCATGTCGATATCAGCCAATCAGGGCGTTTTTACTTCTGGCGAGTGCAGCAGTTTCCAATCCCACGAAAAGAAATCGAAACCAGCAGCGCAAACATGCATATTGTGCCAGGTAATGCTTTCGTTGAGGCAGAACTGAAAAAAGTGCGCAAGGGCGATGTGATCAAAATGGGTGGAAGGCTTGTCAATATTCGTTCCAGCACTGACCAATGGTGGTGGTTGACATCTAAAACCCGCAACGACACGGGTACTGGAGCATGCGAAATCGTATGGGTGGAGAGCCTCTATATTGTCACTCCAACAACGCTGTGACCAAAGGAGCCTGCGCTGATAGCAGCTTCCTTTAGGTCTTGAATGCTCGCGTTAGATCAACACCAACTGCAAAGTCTTACTCCAATTGCATATCAGGCATACCTTGCTAAAGTAAAGAAAGTTGAGGCTTTTATGGAACTTTGGACGTAATACCGATCTAAAGACAAGGTTAAGTGAATTTTTTTACGCCGATGAAAATTAAATCTTTAGTGTTCCTTATATTGTCGACGCTGCTATGGGGCTGCGCGAGTTCATTGGTTCTGGAAACCGATATTGATGTACCACAGCCGTTAATGCAGCCGCTACCACTGAATACTGCTATCCATTATCCTGAAAGTATTCGCGAACACATATACATCGAGAACACCGAAGACCGATCCAATTGGTCAATAACGACTGGGCCTTCTCATATCGAGCTATTTGATCAGGTATTGCAATCATTATTTGCTTCAACCACTTTTGTTGACAACGTGAGTGAAGTAGGTGTTGATTATGATATGTTAATCACGCCATCGATTAAGGACATACAATTCGCGCTGCCAAGCGAAACGGGGTTTAGTTTGTATGAAGTTTGGATAGACTACGAGCTAGCAGTGGAACAGCCCAATGGCGGACAAATAACCACACTGAATTTTACAGGTTACGGCTCATCCCCTCAGAGCTTTTTTACGCGAGAAAGCAAAGGTCTTCTCACTGCTGCTAACGCAGCGTTTCGAGAGCTGGGTGCGCAAACAATTGTGAATTTTATAAAAGACAAAGATATACAAAAGTGGCTGGCGGCAAAATCTAGCGCCCCTCAGGAGAGTAAAAATGAAGCGATGTGATTACCGCGCTGCAATCCTATTTTCAATGAGTGTAGTGCTGTCAGGTTGTGGTAGCACTGGCGTTGAGCCATCTAACGTCGCGGAAATCGCGGTAAACAATACAAATCCATCGATTGTTGTTCTTGGGCGACGACACATTGGTCACAATGAAACAGAAGTGGATTATATCTCATGTATTGGGGAAAACGTTGCCGAGCGTGCGCCAAACTTGAATGTCATTCCAGAACAGCAATTCATCAACGCGATGTATCCTCACTTTGAAGAAAGTACCGCACCATTGAATATTACACAGTTTGCAAATATGGCGCAGGAACCGGAAATAGCCAAAAAAATCAACAACTTGAATCTTCAATACGTGGTTTGGATCGATGGAAAGACGGAAAAGGTTGACCAATCCGGTAGCGTGTCTTGTGCCGTTGGGCCTGGTGGCGGCGGATGCTTTGGTTTTGCTAAATGGGATGAAGAGGCTGACTATCAAGCCAACATCTGGGATATTGATAGTCTGTCGTTATCTGACAACATTAGCACTGAAAGAAGCGGTACATCTTATTTACCAGCGATCATTGTGCCGATACCATTACTTGCGAATGTAAAGGATACGGCGTGTAACGATATGGCCAGACGAATAGAGCAGTCGATAGTGACCCTCTAATGTTCTCAAAAGCCTGTTTTATTTTACTTTGCTACTATTTGTAGCGAATTATTCCAGACGCGAAGCGAGACTTGCGCTCTACCCAATTCAGGGTTGATTTCAACGACTTCATTGTAGGTGCGCACTGCTCGCCGCGTTTCAGCAAATAGCTTCTCTGGGTCACCAAAAAGCCGTTTATTAATCGCTTGCATTTTCCATACAATTAAATCGTCTAAAATGGGCAACATTTCTGGCGAATTCGAATCGTATAATCGTCGGTGCAACCAATATAAATACTTGTAATAACGATCTACTTTTTTCCAATCACCAAGCGAATTGCTGGTCCATATCAGCTGCCGCACAATAGGGAATTGACCTATATCGTGAAGACCGGAATTTTTTCTGTGGATCTCTAAGCTTCGCTTGAAGGTGTCATAGGCAAGTTCATGTTTTTCTTGCTCATTGTATATTTGACCAAGCAGTAATAGCTCCTCGGAGATACTCGCGTGAAACGCACCATGCAGTGATTCTAATGCCTTAATCCGCTGTTCAACCGCTTCTTCAGGACGTTCAAATTTGGGTGTTTCAAGTGATTGGAAATAATCGTTGTGAATGAATGACTCTATTTCAGCATCATCATCGCTACCAGTATTCTCAGCCGTTTCGGCAGTATTTTGAGGATCTTCAGATGATTCTGTCTGTGCATATGCGGTGCATGAATTGCAAAGCGCAAAGACCAAAAAAGTGGTGTGTAAAGTGCATTTAGTCGCGCTTTTGATGCTCATCTCTTTCATTTTATTGTTTTGCACCTGGTGTAAATTCTGATTCTGCTTTTGTCGTTGGTGTCAACGCAGTATCGATAATTTTATAGTGACCATATAGATGACCGGGTGTTCATTAAAAAAATTGTAGCAACATAATTAATATTTGATAGGTGTAAAGAATAATGGTCCATTGCATGACTTTTGCGTGTCAGTACAGACAGTATTTCTCGACGAACAGGTATTAGATTAAAGCAAACGCCGGATACCTAATTCAAAATGACCACTGGGCTACCTGGCTGTAAACGCTCAGCGCCGCGTGTGATGAGTTGGTCGCCAATCCTGACATTGCCTGATACGGCTAACCATTGATCATCAGTAAACTGAATATCAACAGGTATTTGTTCTGCAGTGTTGTTAGCGACACGATAGATGAATGTTTGGCTGCCTCGAATAATGATTGCATCTCTGGGGATCGCTAATTGCTCTTGCGCTATCGCAACGGGAATTAATACTGATACCGATTCACCAACGACGAGGTTTGATTCCGCAGCATCAATTCTTGTCTCGACCATTCGGCTTTGCTCATCGCCAACATTGATAATGCTTCTAATAGGCAGTATGAGTTGTTCTTCTGAGTTTCTGACTACTGTCAACGAATCACCAGGTTTTAGCATCGAGAAGTAGTCTAACGGCGTAGGCAACGCGACTTCAATTTGCTTGGTATTGACTAAACGCGCAATGGGATCGCCAACACTGACGTATTCTCCAATTTCAACCATGCGTTCGGTTATGACACCCGAGTAAGGCGCAGGTACTTTACTTCTCAATAATGCTTTTTCAGCTTCATTGACATCGGCTTCAGCCATATTGATGGTTTGTACCAGCATATCTCTCACGGCAATGGCTTGTTGTAGTTGCGTTTTGGATGCGTTTTTCTTTTTGGCTAATGACGCAAAACGGTCGACTTCACTATTTCTAAATATAAGATCCGCTTTTAGGCTCTCTGCATTAGCTTTTGCCCTTGCTAGCGTCCACGATAATGCATCTGGATTGATACTGGCGATAGAGCCGTTTTTCTCCACACGCTTACCAACAAGTGCAATATCATCTATTTGACCGGCAACTTCTGCAGCAATAACCCCTTTTTTGGTGGCAATGACGTTGCCTTTTAATGATACTTTAGGTGCCATGAACTGCTTTCCTACCTCTACCACACTGACTTGCGCAGGTGGCATTTCTTGCCCAATGCCGTAGTTTATAAATGCGAAAAATAGGCAAAGCCCAATGACGCTAGCTTGATGCAATTTCATGCTGATTTCTCGTGTTAGTGGCTTTCTCATTCAGGCTGACTTGCAATAAACAAGGTAATAAAACAAGAGTAAACAGGGTAGAGACACTCATTCCGCCTACAATGGCGGCTGCCATTCCTCGATAGATATCGCTGCCTTCGCCGGGGAATAATAGTAAAGGCAGCATGCCAAATAAACTCGTTAGCGTGCTCATAAAAATAGGGCGCAGACGCACAATTAGCGCTTGCTCGACGGCATCTTCAATGGTGAAACCCTTTTCAAGGGCTTGCTTTGTTTGAGCAACAAGCAAGATCGCGTTGTTAACGACAAGACCTAGCAATATGATAAACCCAATCATACCAAGCAGATCCAGTGGCTGCGGTCTGAATAGGTTCATCGTTTGAATTGCCAATACACCGCCGACGCCGGCAAGTGGTAATGCAATGCACACTTGCAAGGATGCTTTGATCGATTTAAACAGGCCGGCCATGATCAGTAACAACAGTAGAAACGCCATAAGGAAGTTCATGCTCAGTGTTGACATTGCACGTGCTAAATCTTCTGCACTACCAGCATAGTTAATCACGCCATCGCTGGGCAATTGACGCTTAAGGATAGGTTCTACCTTTGTTTGTAACTCATTGATTAAATCTTCTAACGACATTGCTGGGGGAGGATTGACATTGAGGCTGTAGCCGCGTTTTCTATCCATGCGCACAATTGCACTAGGCGAAAGTAATTGCTCAATGGTAACCAGTTCTGATAGCGGCACGACACCGGCCATGGGCGTTGAAACTGGAAGGTTCAGGAGTCTTTCAGGGCTGTCGAAGCGTTCGGTTTTAAGAAAGATATCCAATCTGTTCTGACCATCAAAATACTCACCAAGCCACATACCTTGACCCAATTCCGCCAAGACAAGTCCAAGATCATCTCTGCTCCAGCCAACTTCTTTTAAACGCCTGTCATTGGGATGAAATCTCAATTCACGACTTTCTGAGAAAGGATCTGGTTCTGGATTAGCAGTAGCACCTGGTATTTGGGACATTACCGCGCCCATACCCATCATCGCAGCCTGCTTCGTAGCGTCGAGGTCAGTACTTGTAATTTCAACTTTGACACTGTTGGCATCACTGAAACCCCCAAATAAGCTTCGGCGCATGGAAAAACCAAACATATCTGGGATGCCCGAAATAGTCTCAGTTTGCACAACGTTTTGTAATTTATCCAAATCTTCTCCATCTTCGGCATTAAGCGCAAGCCATCCACCCGCGCCCCCGGGAAAAGACCAAAAGAAATAATCTCTCACCGCAGGTGATTTATCGCCCGTTAAATAGGGTGCTAAGCGATCACTTATGCGTTGTGCTATTTCCGTATCAGATGTCGTTATATTGTTTCCCGGTGGAAAGAACAAGAAACTGTCAACAGTATCCCGTTTTACGGGCGGTAGATAGTTACTGGTTGGCCATAATGAGATAGTCAACGCAATAGGCAAGGTAATAAGTCCTGCTATCCAGAACACGCGTTTTGTTTGCGTATTGCTTAACGTCATCAGCTGCTTTGCCAAGCGCCGCCATTTGTTGTTGTCGATACTGGCGACGCGCGATTCATTGCTATCTAGTAAAAATCTCGCGCCAGTGGGTAAAACCGTAACAGCAACAACCAAAGACACCATGATCCCAATAGCGATGGTAAGGGCAAGATCGGCAAACATTTGTCCTTCTGCATCTTCTAAGAACATGATCGGAACAAATATCGCAACCGTTGTCGCTGTAGATGCTAATAATGCGCCCCAAACTTGTGTTGCACCTTCGCTGCTGGCATCAAACAAGCTTTGCCCTCTTTCTCTAAGACGAACGATATTCTCTAGCACAACAATCGCTGCATCTAACACCATGCCTGACGCAAAGGCTAAGCCCGCAAGTGAGATAACATTCATTGAGCGCCCGGTTGCGTTGAGGATGATAAAGGTCGTCAATAGGGAAATTGGGATGGCAGTAGCAATTAACAGTGTTGCGCGCCATTGCCGCAAGAATAACCACAACACGGTTACCGCGAATATCATCCCCAATACAAGGTTACTAGAAAGCAATCGCATGGAGCGATTAATGTATCGTCCTGGGTCAAAGGAGTATTGTGCGTAGAGTCCTCGTTCGGCAAAAACACCTGCGTTTAGCTCGTCAATCTTCTCTTTAATTCCATCCAATGCCTTGACGACATTGGCGTCGTTCGTTTTAGATATAGATAGCCTAAAAGCAGGGTTACCGTTCTGATAGATGAAGCCGCCGATTCTGCCAGGCCCAACTTCCACACGAGCAAGTTCACCCAGTTTTGTTTCAACGCCATTGCGCTCCAATAAGATAACATCTTTGAGGTGTTCGATATCATAGCGACCCTCATAACGAAGCGTATACTGTTTGCGACCAATATCGACAAAACCACTGGACGCGTCCTGCGGTCGGCCAATCAGAGCAGGAATTTTGGAAATATCGATACCTAGTTCTGCAGCTTTGAAGATATCGAAAATTATTTTAAGCTGATCACCGTCACCCCAATTACCATCATCAAACTCGATTCTAGACACACCATAAAGCGACTGTAATTCGGGCAGAATGGTGTCTCTTATGTACTTGCTGTTAGCGTGTTTTTCTTCGGGTGTGACGTCTTTTGGATTCTGAATGAAGTAATCAATTAGGGTGTCATTCGCATCCCCCCATTCTCCCATTAATATTTGAGGTTTCTGGGCATTTGAAGGAAGCGGCCGCAACCTGTTAAGGCGACTGATGACATCGATTAACGCCCTAGTCATGTCCGTTTCAAGGGAAAATTCTAGCTGCATAAATGCAAAATTTGACATACTCCACGCGACCATATCAGTCATGCCGGGCGTTCCAACCAACACTTCTTCAATGGGCACGGTCAACTCTGATTCTGTTTCAGCGGGTGATGCACCTGGCCAGTTGCTGATGATGGTGATGACGGGTTTTTCAATGTTGGGTAAAAGCTGTGCTGGTATCGTAATAAGAGAAGCAACGCCCAAGACAATAATCATCAGCGTGACAATGATCACGGCCGTGGGGTTTGTTAAGGCTTGCTCAGTGAGTTTCAAAATATCTTCTTTGTATGTTGTGTATTTTTTTGGGTGATGTGGGTTCAAGCGCTAGTTTAACGATTGAATTTGAAACGTTAAAGAAAATTAATGTTTGATAGTATGAAAGATAAACAGACCCTAAATGCAATCTACGCATAGCCGTTTGATTTTCTTCTGTTTATAATCCACCACCCAAATAAAACCAGAGCCTAGATGATAAAAATGTTCAATTGGGTGCAACACCACGAAGCGGCGGCGATTTCAGCCAATGACATCACTATACAATTCGACAGTTTCGGCGATATTGATGATCCCGCCATTGTACTGATAATGGGAATGGGCACACAGTTGATCCATTGGGACGATGACTTTTGCCGCTTTTTGGCAAGTTACAAACTCAGAGTCATTCGTTTTGATAACAGAGATGCGGGTAAAAGTACCTTGTTAAATGACAGTCCAGTGCCTAGCACGCTAGATTTCATTGGTAATACCATCTTTGGCAGAAGTCTTAATGCACCGTATCTCTTGGATGATATGGCCGAAGACACGCTGGCACTTATGGATGGATTGGACATTAAAAAAGCGCATATTGTCGGCGCGTCAATGGGCGGCATGATAGCACAATGCGTCGCCATAAAGGCGAGTGAAAGGGTCATCAGCTTAACCTCAATTATGTCAACGACTGGAGATAGAAGCTTACCTAAACCAAAAGCACATATTGGCGCCAAATTTTTAAAACCCTTGTCAAAAGACCATGAGAACCTCGTTAATCAGCAAATTGATATGTGGCGTGCTTTGCATGGTGATCACTTTCCGTTCTATGAAAATAAAGTTGAAAGCATCGTGAGAACGGCAAAAGAAAGAGGGTTTGATCCTGATGGGGTAGCGCGACAACTCAGCGCAGTTATTGATTCACCCGATCGTACAGAGCACTTAAAAGCGCTATCAATGCCTGCACTTGTGATTCACGGAGATAATGATCCGTTGGTACGACTCGAAAGCGGGATTGCAACGGCTGAAGCATTAGCAAACTCTACTTTTAAAGTGTTCAAAGGTATGGGGCATACGCTGCCTGATGAATTGTGGCCAGAAATCATCGAAGAAATAATAAAACTGGTCAGAAGTACCCAATAGGTCTTGTATAAATTACTTGTGCACCGATGTAGAGGTGCTTGAGTCGTCTTTTTCAGATGAGTACTGAAAAAACGAAATATTTTGTTTTCTGATTGCATCGTCGAAGTTCTTCGTTGCTGCAACCAAATCGAATTCAGATGCAGCAATGCTACCCTGGATGATCCCTGTGCTGATATTTTTACCCGTTTGTTTAGATTTGTATAATCCATGGTCTGCCAGTGCATGTACTTGCTCCCAGTTAAGCGCAGATGGGTTTTCTGAACTGAAAGGGTACTGGGCAAATCCAATAGAACTTGTCAATTCAACAGGTTCGTCATGGCCAATGTAAAAGCCCCGTTTTGCAATGGACGATCTTATCCGTTCTGCGAGGACAGCGGCTTCAATGGTTTTACCCATGCTGCCCACAATCATGTACTCATCTCCTCCCCAACGAATTATGGTATCTTCACCTCGACACACTTTTCTTAGTCTTGAGGCTACTTCCTCAATCACCTTGTCTCCCGCTTCGTGACCAAATGTGTCGTTGACAGCCTTGAGTCCATCAAGATCAAACATGATAAAGAACAAGCGCGGCCCGACAATGTCTGTTGCAGCGTTCTTTTCCAGCGCATTGGCAAACTTTCGAAAAATTTCATTTGCTTTACCGGGCATAACTTCATTTAAGTATCGTCGGTTGTGCAGGCCTGTTAGCTGATCAGTTAAGCTAGCATTTAACAGCTTTCTATTTAACGAACGCAATTCTTCTGTTCGTTCGCTGACTTCTATTTCCAGTTTTTCACGATAAACTCTCTCAGCATCTCTTCGACTTGCATAGAGTCGAACCATGAAAAACGCAATCGCCAAAATGGTGAGCCCATAAAATGCAAACGCAAGTGGTGAGAACCAAGGTGCAGGGCGAACAATGAGATCGATGGATGCCCCTTCTTCGTTCCAAACACCATCACTGTTAGCCGCAATCACTTGAAAGCGATATTTACCCGCAGGTAAATTTGTGTATTGTGCGGATGTTGCATTTCTGACGTCTATCCATTCTGTATCAAGCCCCTCCAGGCGATACTTATACCGATTATTTTCGGGTGAGACATAGTCTAATCCAGCAAAGTCGAATCCAATGAGATAGTCTCTATGACCAATTTCAATGGCACCTGATCCGGATTGCGCAATCAGACTAAGAGGGTTGTAGGTTTCATTGAGCTTTTGAAAACGCGTTATTACGACGGGAGGGATGTGCGGGTTGGGCGCTATCTGCGACGGGTCAAATGAAGTGACGCCACCTACACCACCAAAATAAAACTCACCAGCAGCGCCTTTCGCATATGCCCCCGAGTTTAAGCCGTCAGTAAGAAGGCCTTGTGCTCTGCTAAAGTTGCTAATTGCTTTGGTATTCGCATCGATTTTTGACAGCCCTCGATTGGTGCTAACCCAAATATTTTCCTCATCATCAAATAAAATCCCAAAGACAGCATTGCTAGGTAGTCCATCCTGTTGACTGATCACCTGATATTCGAACGTCATTTCTTCAATGTTCTGTTTATCTAGGTAGATCAAGCCGTTGTTTTGCGTGCCAATCCAGATATTGTTTTGAGGATCCTCAACGATGGTCCAAATCCATGTATCGATTACGAGATTCCTAGAGACTTCATGTTCATTAATGCGAAAATTAGAACCTGTTTTGGGGTTAAAGATATTTAGTCCTTGGTCTTCTGTGCCAATCCAAAGCAGATCATCTTCTGTTTGCTGTATCACAATGAGTTGATTGGAACTGATTGTGAATTTATCTTCTTGTTTGTGTTGATAGTTGATAAAACTATCAGATGCTCTATTGTAGCGGCTTAGCCCCCCTCCATAGGTAGCGAACCAAATATCCCCATCTCGGTCTACGAATATATCTGGTATGCCATTCGCCGCAAGACTCAAGGGGTTATCTGCATCCTGCTGGTAATGCTTAAATTGCATGGTTTTTGGGTTCAACCGACTAACGCCTTTTGTTCGATACCCGAGCCACACTTCACTTTCAGATACCACTGCAATTGACATAACTTGAGGTTCGGCCAGTGAGTTAGCATTATCCGGTTCGTGCTTTAAGCTTGTTATCTTCCCGGTTGTTTTATCAAACACATCTAATCCTGCCGTGTTTGCAATTAACAGGGTTGTTTCATTTAGCTCTTCGATTGCAGTGATGTTGGGACCTGACAAACTCGTTGTTGGATCGCCAGTTGTCTTTATGTGTTTAAAGCCAGTCGTTGCCATGTTCCATTTATTTAAATTACCAAATGTACCCACCCACATGACATTGCTCTTATCTATAAACAGGCTAGTTACAGTATCAGAGGAGAGGGTTCCCGGGGTGCGAGGATCGTGTTGTAAGTGGACGATATTGTCTTTTTCAGTGAGAAAATAAAGCCCTGATTCTGTTGCAAACCATATCCTTCCGTTTTTATCCTCAATAATGTCTTCAATAATACTGCCATTTACTGCGCTGATGGGTATTGGGGAAATGTTTTGCGCATTGGTTATATTCGTTGCAGATAGATCAGTGTAAAAGACGCCATCGCCATTTGTTCCAATCCACAATCGGTCATTGCTATCCAATAATAGTTTGTTGATTGATGAATCCACGTTAAGAGCAGTGCTATTTTGCTTAGAAAGTACGGATATTTGTGGCGTGATTTTTCGCTCTGTTTCATCAAAAAACAATATGCGGCCAGTATCACTTGCCAATAGAAGCGTGCTTTCATCGAAACGTTCAATATCACGGATGTTAAGCAGCGCTCCATTGGCATTGCTGATATTCCCATCAAAGCTGATGTTTAAATTGATAAATGCATTCGTCTCAGGTAAATACTGATTTAAGCCTTTGCGCGTCGCGACAAGCAAGCTGCCACTTGCATCAACAAAAAGATCCAGGACCGCTAAATCGTTTATGGTTGACTCGTCATCACTTGAATAAAAGCGCGTTATGATATCGGAATTGAGATCTAGACGATTTAGGCCATTATTGGTGCCAATCCAGATATTACCCAGATTGTCTTCAGCGATGCTTATTATCCAGCCGGAAGTCAGTGAGTTAGGGTTTTGAGGCTGGTACGAATAATTGGTGAAACCTGTGCCGTCGTACTTGTTAAGTCCTTCTTGTGTACCTACCCATAAAAATCCCCGACTGTCTTGAAAGATAACTTTTATGCTTTCTTGAGAGAGACCATCTTCGACACTCAGGTGATCGAATCGAATACTGTCTACAGCAGCATCACTGCGAGCTACATATATTAGTGTTAAACACAATATCATTGTAAACAGCGTGCTGGATGGAGATAAGCGGGCTTTAGACAATGTCATTTTTGTTATTGAATGGCGTCTGAGTTGTAAGGATCAAGTTAAATCCTTATCGGCTTTTTTCCGAGAAAACTTATATGCCCTCAACCTGTATTCAATGTATTTGTTCGTTTTCATCTTTAAACTCGTTAGGCTCTGGATTAACTATTCTCTCAGATGTGCTGCCATTACCGCCTGCCGATACAAGGTTGTGGAAAACGATTGCAAAATAACGAATTAAAATCAATGGCATAGCGTCAATTTAAAATAACGCACAGGCGCAGAAAAAGATAGTATCAATCGGCGTGAAAGAATCGCTTACATTTTTCACGTTTCATTTTCAGGCATATGCTTTTATCATTTTTAAACAATCGGATCGTATACTAGTCACGCCATTTGACCATAGACCGACGAGAGGTTTGCAAGTGCTTAACCAAACGAAAGATGTGCTGGAGTCGACTATTCAAGCAGCAGTGCTAGAAGGTGTTAGCGCATACATCGAGAATCGACGCGAAGCGATCCCTGCATTCGTTGACAAGCATTACAGTTTTAAAGGTGCCTGGGAATTAAATCGAAATGCCGTCGGTTGGGATATGGCAAAAGCACCTGCCAATGTCCTCTGGGCGCCGGTGTACTTGGTTAGCTTATTGGGTAAAAAGGGAACAGAAAAACTCGGTTGGGAAAAGTCCGCTAGCTTATTGAACAAAGTGCCCGCTGGTTTTCGTACCGATGTTGAAAATGAAGTGGAATGGATTGTATACAGCGAATTTTTGCACCTTCCAATAACGCAGAAGGTCAAAACGAATGCGTCAAGTGCTCAAGAAAACTCGTCAGAAAAGGTGTCACCAGCTCATAAAAATCGCCAACAGCCAACGCAGGCGTTTCGCCAATACGAAAATAACCTATTGATGGAATTCATATTGAACCATCCTACTGTCAGCAGTTGGATTGGGGATAAATTAACTGTTATTAACGAAATAGCGCAGTTGGCAGAAAATCAAGCAAAAATGGAAGAAAAGCTGATGCATTACGTTGATAGCCGTAAAGCTGCAGCTGAAATAACGGCAGCTCTCGTTGCCGCATCTGCAAGTTTTGTTACGCAAAAATCAATAGGTCTTGGGGCGTTAAGCATTGGTCAAACGGCGGCAGCAGCGATTGCTTATCACTCCGCGGTGAGTAGTTTTGCTTTTGGTAGCTCATTGGGTGGCGTGTACTACTCCGTATTCCCTGCAACGGTATCCACTGGCCTGTTAGTTGGTGTCACGGGCGGTGTAGCAGCAGCTTTGGGTGTCGTTGCGGCACTTGGAGGGATCGTTGCTGATCCCGTGCAACGTCAACTTGGATTACATCATAAAAAACTGGATAAGCTTCTGACAAGTGTCGAGTCGCAGTTTACTGATGAAACTGGGCAATACAATCTGAAAGATCAATATGTAGCACGTGTATTCGATTTACTCGATTTGCTCAGTTTAGTCGCAGTAAGAACATAACAATGCCTCAAAGTAAACTACTTGGCTAGTTACTAACTATTGTGACCGATTTCTAGATAAGACAGCTATGACCCTTCAAGTCGTTTGATAAGTAATTTAATTTGCTTGTTGACGTCTTCAATATTTTCCCAATCTAACGCATCCCAGTTAATGCCTGTATTGATTTGAGTGACATCGTCTTGCAAGAGCTTTTTTAATACACTAGTCGTTTTAATGGCGCCAAAGTCGTATGTTTCAGCGCGCTTTCCTTCTTTTCTGTTAGTATTTAGCGTTAGCGGGTTTTTTATTCCGTGAATCAGTTCGTCTTTCAGCGCTTTGTTGACCGTCTTCTTTTGTGTTACGTTCAATTTGCCCGTGGATTCAAAAAGTGTTTTTTCCAGTTCAAGTACGCGTTTTTTCACCTTTATAAATGACGCGCGGTTACCATTTTCATAAGACTCAACCACGGCGGGGTATCGACAAAGCACGTTGTAATTGTCAAACGCCCCCATAGAAATGCCAAGCGTACTCGCTTTCTCTTTTACAGTTAATGGCTTAAGCCCCATTTTTCTTTTCGTCGTGTTAAGTACTTCAATTTCAAGCATCGCATCTT
>JBCDMA010000042.1:0-17724 GCA_038744645.1 Pseudomonadota bacterium
GCTGTGTTGTGATTTCATTCTTTTGAAAGAACTCATTACAATTGCCAGCAAGCAGAAAGTCAAAAATACATCAATTACAGTAGAGCCAAAATACACACCTGAAAGCCCAAACCAAATCGGTAAAAGAAGCATGGCTGGCACGTAAAAAACAAGTTGTCGGGCCAATCCAAGTATGTTCGCGAATTTTGGTTCTTCGATCGCTGGAAGCAATGTAAGTGACATAAACACAAACGGTAAAAACGGCAACACCACCACATATACCTGAAAATTTATCAAATCTTGCTTACTGAGTGTATTGTCAGGAAGGACGATATTTAAAGCCGCTTCAGGAAATAATGTCAGTACAATCCATACCGGGATCACTATAAGACAACCGGCACGACAAAATACCCAGAAACTGCTTATTACCCTATCGTATTGTTGAGCACCAAAATTAATGCCTGCGACGGGTTGATAGGCTCGCATTAGCCCGAACAGTGGAGTCATCAAAAACATCAAGATTCGATTCGCGGCAGCAAAGAAAGCTAAGTCATCGTCGTTACCGTGATCTGCAATGACATTAAACACAACCGCCGCCTGCACTAGGCCCATAATTGTCATAATAAACGCCGAAAAACCGAGTGCAGCTTGCTGACGAACATCCGTAAATATTGTAAAAAGTTTCGTTGGAAAGCTTGCTTTGCCCATATGGAAATAGAAAATGCCGAGTAGCGTGTAAAATGCCATGCCTATATTGGTAGCCCACGCTGCGCCCTTTACTCCCCAATCTAAGACAGCGATAAAAATAGGTGTCAATATTAAGTTCAATATCAAACCACTGCCCATCATAATGGCGGCTTGCGTCATTTTTCCCTCAGCTCGAATGACGAAGTTATAGCTAAGGGCCAATATCCAAAATGGTGAAAACATCATGGTATGTTGTAGATAATCCACACCATACTGATGAATTTCACCTTCAGCTCCCATCATTGTCATTAGCAATGATGCGGAAAAGTAGATTGGCAAAACAAAGAGAATACAGAATAAAATTACGAGGCCATGCATTCGACCCAGAACCCGCGTTTGAGTTTTTGTATCATCTTTACCAAGCGCTATGCTTAGTTGATTAGCGGCACCGGTACCTGCCCATGTCCCGAGACCGAAAAGGATTGACGAAATAGGATAAGCAATCGCCACACCCGCCAGCGCACGTTGATTCATTAATTGGCCAATAAACACTGTGTCCATGAAGGCGTTTAATCCAAACAACACCATTGCAATAATGGCAGGCAATGAAAGAACCCAAACGAGCTTATCTATGGGAGATTCAAGAATTTTCTGTTTTTGAGAAAGATTTTCCACTGAAACAACTCTTATTGATAATGATTATCATTTCTATTTTAGGCTTATTCGCTGTTAACCTCAAGTTTGAATAATGCAAAATCTTTACGAGTTATAAGACTGCACAGGGTACATCAAAAAATTTGATGTGATACTGTCAACGCGCGCCGGTATAGCCGCTTTGACGCCAGCTTTCGTACACAATAACAGCGACTGAATTAGATAAATTCATGCTCCGACTTTCCGGCATCATCGGGATCCTGACTCTATGCTGTGGCGGCAGATTTTCGATGATCTGCATTGGCAATCCCCGCGTTTCAGGGCCAAACAGCAGCGCGTCTCCTTCGCGGTACTCGACATCACTATGAAAGACTTTTCCTTTCGTGGTGCAGGCAAATACCCGCGCCGGATTTTCCGCGTCTAAGTAAGCCGTCAGACTTGCATGCCGTTTCACATTGGCTAACTCTGCATAATCTAGCCCAGCCCTTCGCACTTTTTTCTCATCTAAATCAAATCCCAATGGTTCGATCAGATGCAATCTAAATCCGGTATTCGCGCAAAGGCGCACAATATTGCCCGTATTAGGCGGAATTTCTGGTTCATACAACACAATATCAAGCATGGAAATGAGGGGGGCAATTTATTCAAATAATGTTCCTGTTTATAGATACTTTTCTGCTGTTTGACAACACTAAAAATGAATCCCTGTACGACAAAGAATGCATGTGACTAAAGTTGTACAAATAACAATATGTTAACTTTTCCAATTTCGTAATATCACTGTTATTGTTAATGGATTGTGGCATTTTTTGCCTTAACTGAGATTGATGGAATAACACTATGACTAAAGGCGTTTCGATCACCAACACCGAAGGAAACTACGCAGCAACTGTCACCGATATCGAAGCGGTTGCGCTACAAGAGGGTGACGTAAGAATTGATGTTTCTTACAGCACTATTAATTACAAAGACGCACTTGCGATTACGGGAAAAGGCAAGATCATTCGGGATTTTCCAATGACGCCTGGCATAGACTGTGTAGGCGCCGTATCAGAGTCCTTGGATGATAGTTTTTCTCCAGGAGACATTGTCGTACTCAACGGTTTTGGTTGTGGCGAGCGTTCGCCAGGCGGGCTAACACAATCGGCGGTTATCTCTGGAAAGCATTTAATCAAACTGCCAGAGGGAATTGCACCTGAGCATACCATGATGCTAGGCACTGCAGGTTATACAGCAATGCTTTGCGTGATAGCTCTGCAACAAGCAGGCGTCACACCTGATGACGGAGAAGTGCTTGTCACCGGTGCAAATGGTGGCGTAGGCAGTGTGTCAGTCATGTTATTGAGCAAGCTTGGGTACACCGTGGTTGCGTCAACTGGCCGACCTGAAGAGAGCGACTTTTTACATGGCTTAGGGGCTACAACTATCATTTCGCGTGACGAGTTGAATCAACCAGGAAGACCTTTGGGTAAAGAACGATGGTCTGGCGTGATTGATTCGCTTGGTAGCCACACCTTGGCGAATGCCTGTGCGACGACCAAATACGGTGGCGCCGTTGCAGCTTGTGGACTAGCTCAAGGAATGGACTTGCCGGCGAGCGTTGCACCTTTCATTTTGAGAGGCATTAAATTACTCGGGATAGATTCGGTTTACCGTCCTATTGCAGACAGACAAGAAGCATGGACAAAGCTTGGCGCTCTTATTGATGTAAACAAGCTAAATGAATTATCTACAACCGTCGGCCTAGATGATGTAATCGCGACCGCCGAAAAACTATTAGCCGGTCAGGTCCGTGGGAGGATTCTGGTCGATATGAGCAATTAATACCCATTTGGCTGCGGATGATTCCCATACTGTTGTATAAAATGGAATCATCCAAAAATGTCTGGATGCGATAAGCTCGACATTATTTTTCGTGGATACCGCTTGTATGAAAATGCGTTTTCAAGGTTTCACATTAGTCGAGTTAATCGTTATTGCAGCGATTATTGGGTTGCTTGCGCTGACAGCCGTGCCTCGATTAGTTGAAAAGACAACGGACACTAATATAGCCACACTGGAAAATGCGAAACTCACGCTTCTTTCAACAACATCAAAGATTGCGGCGACGTCCATTAAATTAGAAATAGATTCCCATGCTGCTGCGTTTCTTCCCATCAAAGACGACCGCGTTAGCGGCATTGATGTTGTATTCGGTTATCCCGCCGCAAGTGCAACCGGATTAGCCATGGCTGTTGACCCGCGTTTTTTGTCTGAATGGGGTTTCGCGGCTGACGAAGATAAAAGTACACAATTGATCGCTCCTGCAAGTATTACAGATCAGGTTGGTGCGGATATCGATTTCGCTGCTATTTCATTATCAAAATGCTATATCACCTATAAAACCCCAAGGAATGTGAGAGAGCAACCGGAAATCCATTTGGAAACAAGCGGGTGCTAACTGCGATGGCTAATTAGTCGTTGCGCATAACTAAAACGCTTCCAAAATATGGGACAGCGCGATGTTTCTAATTGCGTCTTTCTCAAACAAGATTTCATGCCTAGCGCCTTTGATATCGATTAACTTGCATTGTGTTATGCGATGAGATACCCGTTTGATTGCCGCATTGTCCACCACCTTGTCTTCTGTTGCACGCAGAATGGTTATTGGTACATTAATTCTATACGCATCGGTCAATACATAATTCATTAACTTTAACGCTTCTAGCAGCCATCTATTCCCAATGCCGCCCAGCTGCAAAGAAGCATCATTGCTGTGCGTCTGCATGAACAAGTTGTGTCTGATGATTGATGACGTTAACTTATTTCCTTGAAATGGCTTTGACACAAATTCACTTTGGCCAACGAAAAAGCGAGGTGACACCCCCGTCATTTTTTCTTTCAGCAACCCAGCTTCTGCCAAAACTGAACCAACAACCGCCGGTATCGAAGCGTTAATACCCATCATTGGCGAGCACAATACTGCACTTTTAAATACATCATTTAGTTTAATTAACATGCCAGCGGCAATGGCACTGCCCATTGAGTGTGCTAACAAATGCATTGGTAAACGCGAGCCGATGAGCTTGTGGACGAGCGTCTCTGCAATTGAAATTGCATCATCAAGATAGTCTGTAAAACGATCCACATGACCGATTTGAGGGTTTGATGCGGGCCGTGTCGACAGTCCCTGCCCTCTGTGATCATAGATGAATATAGCGTACCCAGAATGAGCAAGTTGGTAACAGAGCTCTGCATACTTAATGGTTGATTCTGCGCGGCCCGGCATAAGCAAGATAGTCGCGATTGCATTTTTTGGAACGGCATAACGATAGTGAAGCTGCGTATTGTCATCCACGTCGAACATACCGTTTTTCATACTGCGCATGTACGGCATATACAATTTGGGGTAGTTATCCTCTAATGTCTCTTCGCTGCTGGCGAAAAGCCGACTATCATCTTTCATGCAGTGGAATACGTATCAACACGGTTAGCCCGCCTAAGCGAGAAGGTGCCCAACTAAGCGTTCCACCGTGCATTTTTATGCCCGCCTCAGCGATGGCGAGCCCCAATCCATAACTCTGATGTTCTTGCTGAGGCTCTCTCGCATAGTTGAATGGTTTTAAGAACTGCTCAAAGGCGTTTTCATCAGCACCAATGCCGTCATCAGATACATATATATGCAATTGATCATCAAGTACCTCAAACGCGATTTTTATATGCCCATCAGCAAACCTTAACGCATTTCTTGCGATGTTTTCAATGCAGCTATCAAAGGTTTGCGCATGCAATGCTATCTCAACATCAGGGATCTTAGTTATCGTAAGTGTCTTTGAAAGTGACTCTGCTTCCAACAGCAGAGACTGCTCAAGCTTTTTTATTTGGTCAGCGAGCGAGTATGTTGAAAATGACGGCTTGTTTGCATTTGATAATTGCCCCAGCGACATGCGGGCTAAATCAATCGCCTGACCAATCAATCCATCCATGATGGTAATTTCTTCTTCAATACGCTTTACGTTGAGTTTTGTGTTGCCTTGATTTGGGTTTTCAGACAACATGGCGCTTGCCAGGTGCAATCGCGTCAGCGGCGTGCGCAATTCATGTGAAATATTTGCCATCAATCGTTGCTGTTGCTCAATGCTTTGCGCAAGCTTGCTCGACATTTGATTAAAATCTTGAGCCAGTTGCCCTATCTCATCTCTTCTTGTTTCATACCCTTTTATTTTGGTTTCAAGCTCTCCAAGGCTAATGCGTCTGGTGGCTTGTTTTAATTCTTTTAATGGTGTCGTTAAACGCCATGCGAGCGCAGCACAAAGCATGGTTCCAACGCAAAGCATCAATAAAAGTACCGGTAAAAAGTGCCTTGCCACCTGTTCTTCGCGTCTGAGTACTCTCGCCTTGAACAAGGCATATTGCGCGAAATCTCCTTCTAATTGAAAAGGACCAACGAATTCTAGCGGCGGCGTTCGAATAACGAGCACCTCACTTGATTCGGATAACTCAAGCATCCGCTTTCGATACCGTGCCCTTGATTCTCTTAACAGTGGCTCTGGGAAACTAACTAGGATCTCCTTGTCATTGATATCTACAAGCGTTGATAGCGGAAACTTCCTAGAGCTCGATCGCCTGATGGCGCGGTGCGGTGGCACACCTCTTTCAAGCAGCATTTGTAACTGATCTAGCTGTTGCTGCTGTTGTTGAACAAAGACAGGCTCAGCTACGGAAATTTGATTGCTTTCATTGACCAACTTCCCGATGAAAAATGCGCTGACCAACATCAGTATCACAGTGAGCCAGAACCAAAGAAATATCTTTCCAAACAGACTGGTAAAGGGATTTATCAAATCAAGCGTTACCTTCAAATTCCGTCACTCTTGAGCAAATAGCCATTGCCCCTTACCGTTTTAATCTTGTCTTCTACGCCATTGTCGCTGAGTTTTTTTCGAAGATTGCTGATATGCATATCAAGGCTTCTGTCATGTGCTGTTAATCGCCGACCAAGTACATCTTTAGATAGTTGTTCTTTGCTGATTAACCGACCTTTATGCTGCATTAGCTGCACTAGTAGCAAAAATTCGGTACTGGTCATTTCTATTGATGCATTTTTGATATGGACCTCTTGCGTGCCCAGGTTGACTGAAATGCCATGCGCCGTTAGCTGATCTCGATGCGCTAAAACACCATTGGGTAGGAGCCGCCTAATCAATGCTTTGATTCTTGCTACCAGCTCGCGATGATTAAATGGTTTTGGTAAATAATCGTCCGCGCCAAGTTCAAGCCCCAAGATACGATCGTGATCATCACCCCTTGCTGTAAGCATGATCACCGGTATAGTGGAAAACTTTCTGACTTCTGCCAAAACGGCAAAACCATCCATTTCTGGCATCATCACATCGAGAAGCAATAAATCTGGACGCAGTGTTTTGATGCGCTCTATACCTGGTGAAGGCTGGTTTTCCGCAGTGACTTTGTAGCCATTTTGAGCAAGATATTCCGCCAGTAATGTGGTTAAACTTACATCATCGTCAATTATCAGTATGTGATGCATCATCGAGTGCTCTATTTTGGGGTACATGCCATGTCTACCATTAACTTAATCCTTTCATGTGCGCGATTATGCTATGAGTAGACGATACAAGCGTAAGATTTACACAATCTTTACAGAGTGCTGGCGTTACTTTGCATTCATTAAAGTATGCTTTCACCGTACAAACTAACAAGGTGAATTACAATGAAAAAGACCATGCTTCTACTACTTATGATCTTCGGTGTTTTCGTCACAGCGACGGCAGATGTCATATCGATGAAAGACAATATGCGAATGCGCATGTTTGCTGGACTCGATTTAACTATTGCGCAAAAACAAGATATTGGCCAAATCATGCGGCAACTGCGCCAAGATAATTCTATTTACGCAGGTGAGCGACAAAGCATTCACACTCAGATGAAAGAACTAATGCAGCAGTCTGAATGGGATGCAACGTTGGCTGAACAGCTGATCCTTGAAAATACTGATTTAAGACGCGAACTAGCCGCAAATGGTGCCTTTGCCAAGCATCAAATCGCTAACATTCTCAATGAAGAACAACTTGCCGAGATTGAAACCCGCAGGCAAAACATGGATATCGATGACAAGCGCTCAGTTATGTTCGATAAAATAAAACATCGTTTAGATCTGTCAGAACAGCAGATTCTTGAGGTCAGTGTAATCTTAACCGAACAAGAAGCACTTCTCGCTGACTATCAACAAAGCATTGAGCAACATAAAGCTGCAGAAAAAGCCCTGATACGCGCAGACGTATTTGACCGAGAGGCATTTATTGCATTGAACGAATCATTCCAAGAAACGCAACGTGAGATTGCACTGATACGCGCTAAAACTCGCTTTGATATTGCACAACTGCTGACCGAAGAACAGCGGGAAAAAATGCAAAAACGACTCTCTAAAAGGGCACGAAAACCAATTTAGTGTGTGCTAAATGGTAATAACAGCATTCAATAAAAATACACCCCTCTCCCAGAGTGACGCTTCTTCGGAAGCGTCTATTGCATTTCTCATAACGTTTTCACTGCGTTTGGCATTACATCACACGCAAAAGTCTCAATTGATGCCATGTCGATACATGGAGCGTAAACCATACAATCTTACAGATTGCACCGTATCGCGTTTAATTGCGCTTAAACTATAATTCGTGGTTATAATCAGTAGTGCTGATCTATGTTAAATCATTGGCGTAAAAACGTGTTATATTTAGCAAGTAATATCGAAAATGTGCAGGGACTTTATGTGGCATCGATAAACCCCTAAGGTTAGCGCCCAAAATGTGAATGGAAACCGATGTTGTTGAGTATGGGTTTAGACTGTGTAAGATGCTAGTTAAAAAGCAACTGATTGATATGACGCCTAAGTCACCTTTGTAAACTCATGCAACAATTAATCTACGAGTAAAATACCAATTCAACTTTTGATGAGTTACACAAAAAGATGACAACAAAAGAAAACATCAAAGCAATCGTTCAGGCGATTAAGGCTGAAGACCGGCGACTACGCAAAAAGTATCCAATATTGTCCCACCAAAACACTATTGGCTTGTTAATTACTTTTGCAGCCTTAGCCTGCATGATTGGTTTAGCGACACTATATTACTTTGATGTCATTCCTGCGTGGCTGTGTATCTTTTTATCGGCTATTGTGGCTTCGATTTCTCACGAAGTGGAGCACGACCTCATTCACAAACAGTATTTCAGTAAGCAACCAATAGTACATAACTTTATGATGCTACTTGTATGGATAATGCGACCAAACACCATCAATCCTTGGTATCGAAGGGAGTTGCATCTCAACCATCATGCGGTTTCGGGCACCGATCAAGACCTTGAAGAACGTCTTGTAGGCAATGGTATTAAAAATCCGTTCATGCGATTTTTGGTAATCGTCGATGGTCTGATCGGGTTGATTGTTAATAGTCGTCGTTACAGCAGAGAAATAAAAGGGTTCAGCTTTTTTAAGGTGCTTAATGCAGCGTTTCCCATAGCGACTGCTTACTTCATTGTTCTATATACCTTTCTATTGTTTCACCTGACCAGCTTGTTCTTGCCAATGTCAGACATATCACCGTCTTGGCTTCTAGCAACAATGGATGTCTTCTCATTTTTAATGGTGGTGTTAATTGCACCAAATATTATTCGCTCGGTATCGCTTAACTTCGTTACTTCTTCAATGCATTACTACGGCAATGTGACAAATCTCTACGAGCAGACGCACGTGATTACGAGCCGCTGGTTTGCGCCCTTCCACTTATTCTGCTTCAATTTTGGCAAAACCCACACAATACATCATTATGCGCCCAATCAACCCTTTTACTTAAGGCAACTTGTCAGCCATAAAATTCATAAGGTAATGAAGGAGCACGGAGTTAGATTTAATGATTTTGCCAGCTTGCGAAACGCTAACTTGTACACACCTTAGTAAATAACGCATTTTTGATTCGAGTACAAAAACGATGAGTCAAATGGTAAACGTTTTACAAAACGCGCAATGTGAAGTTGCAATAAAGTCTCTGGGCGCAGAATTATGCAGCTTTCGAGATAAAAACAGTGGCATTGAGTATATCTGGCAAGCCGACGAAGCGCATTGGGCACGCCACGCGCCTATTCTCTTTCCGATCATAGGAAAGCTTAAAGACAACCAATATAAGTACAAAGCGCAGACCTATCAAATGACGCAACACGGATTTGCGCGGGATGCACTTTTCCGCGTTGTTGAACAAACTGAGACATCTATTACGTTTGAACTTACCGATGATCAAGAATCCTTTCAACGCTATCCTGTTCATTTTACGCTGCACGTCATATATACACTGGATAATCGCCGATTATTAATTCAATATCGTGTATTGAATACAGATAAAACAACAATCCATATTTCTATTGGCGGTCACCCAGCGTTTAATTGTCCTCTGCTCCCTACTGAGCAGAGATCTGACTACCATCTATTATTCGAAGAAAAAGAAGAGGCTAACGCATTTGTTCTCGACAAAGGTCTTTTGACAGACAATCAACAATCAGTGATTCAACACGGTAACGTCATTCCCATTAGCGATAATTTATTCGAACGAGATGCGCTTATTTTCAAAGATCTGAAATCAAGCGCGATCACGCTTGCACATAACGCAGGTAAACCAATAATTTCATTTGAGTTTCCCAATACCCCCTACCTCGGTATTTGGTCTATGAGTCAAACATCACCTTTTGTTTGCATCGAACCGTGGTTTGGACTTGCCGATCACTGCCAGTCCGACCACAACTTTACACAAAAAGAGGGAATGATGACGCTTGCCCCTCAGGGTGAGTTTAGCAGTGAATACATTATCGAAATCCACTGATAAACTGAATATTCCATTTAATTATTGAATATTTATTTATATTTATTGCATAAATATTTTTTAGTGGTACTCTTGTGGCCGAGTTGAAATGACATCAGTCAACTTGGACCTATTGTTTTTGATGTCTCCCTTTGTTATAGCTGGCTTTTTTGACAGGACAGCATTTATAATACTCGGTGCAAATGCGAAGTTGAAATTAGCGTATTAATTACAACCTCGTTTTGCACCTTTTTTTATTTCGAAGCGAAAAAACTACAATGAACGTCAGTGTTATTGGGGCGAGCGGGTATACCGGCGCTCAGTTAGTGCATTACCTGCATAAACATCCAAAATTTGAAATCACACAATGCTTTGTTTCAGCGCAAAGTCAGGACGCCAACAAGAAGCTAAATGAGCTACATGGTTTTTTGGACAAAGATTGCGATTATCCTTTAACGCCTTTATCTACAGAACAGGTGACAGAAGTAGGAAACAACAACGCAGCGGTATTTCTTGCATTGCCACATGAAGCCAGCCACGGCTGGGTCGCAGCTTTGTCTACCACACCAACGAAAATATTCGACTTATCCGCAGCTTACCGCCTCAGCGACATGCAAATGTTTTCTCAATATTATGGATTTGAGCACGAACATGAAGCATTGCAGCAATCATCTGTGTATGGCCTAGTCGAGTGGAACAAAAATGCAATTGCAGAAGCTCAGGTTGTTGCAGTGCCTGGCTGTTACCCAACTGCATCACTCCTTGCACTGAAACCATTGATAGAAAATCAATTGATAGATACGTCAAAAATGCCTGTCATCAATGCCGTCAGCGGTGTTAGCGGCGCAGGACGAAAAGCGTCGTTCACCACCAGCTTTTATGAAGTGAGCCTTAACGCTTACGGTGTTCACACCCATAGACATATTCCAGAAATTGAAGAACACGCAGGTGCACCGGTTATTTTCACGCCACACCTCGGTAATTTCAAACGCGGTATCCTCGCCACTACTACCGTATTTTTGAACAAAGACACAACCGCTGAAGCCATTGACGAAGCGTTTATAAACGCATATGCCAATTGCGATCTTATACGGTTAAAAACCACATGGCCAAAAGTAGATGATGTCGCGCATACAGCTTACTGCGATCTTTACTGGGAATACAATGAGGATAAATCGTGCGTGATTATTGGTAGTGCGATTGACAACCTGTTGAAAGGCGCCTCGACGCAAGCCATACAGTGTGCCAACCTAGCGTTTGGCCTCCCTGACAGTGAAGGACTGATTTAAAATGTCTTTGCTATCTCCCGTCGTCATTAAAATAGGCGGAAAATTTTTTGATGAAATGCGTATTGATGAAACCTCTGTTGAAGGATTTTTTAATCAAATCGAACAGCTTGTTGAGCAAAAACGAAACGTTATTCTAGTGCATGGTGGCGGTACGCAAGTGACTTCTCTCATTCAGAAAATTGGTGGCAAAACCCAAAAAATTGATGGCTTGAGGGTGACCCCAGATGAGCACATTGATCTCGTTGCCGGCGTGCTTGCCGGTCAACTTAACAAGCGGTTAGTCGCCAAGTTGTATTCTCGAGGTATCACTGCTGCGGGTATTAGCCTTGCAGATGGTAACATGGCCAAATGCACTCAAGTATCCAAAGCGTTGGGTTGGGTGGGCGAACCATCCGAAGGCGATGCCACACTTTTAGACGCATTGCTAGAAAAACACATCATACCCATTGTCGCCACTATCGGTTGTGATGCAGACGGTAATCTATATAACGTGAACGCCGATCATGCGGCAATGCACATTGCAAAACTATTGGACGCAGAGCTAATGTTGTTATCTGATGTTGCAGGTGTACTGGATGCTGATAAATCCCTCATTGATGTACTCCGTGCAGAAGAGATAAAAACATTAATTGACGCGCTCGTTATTACTGACGGAATGCTTGTCAAAGTCAATGCGGCAAAAGCAGTTGCAGACCAACTTCAACAGACGGTCACAATAGCAAGCTGGACTGACAGCAGTGGTGGCACACGTATTCTGCCAAACACAGCAGAATCTGCCTAAGAAGAGGAAGTGGGCAAATGCATAAAAATTTATTGAGTTTTCAATTGTGGTCTTCAGAACAAGCAAAAGCGCTTTTAGACCTTGCAGTTCGCATTAAATCAGCACCATCAGAGTACAGCAATGTGCTATCGGGTAAAACGGTAGTTGCGCTATTTGAAAAACCGAGTTTGCGCACGCGCGTGAGCTTTGACATTGGTATTCATAAACTCGGCGGACACATGGTTTATGTAGACAGCCAAAATCAACCGATGGAAAAACGCGAAGACCCAATCGACGTCGGCGCCAATTTATCACAATGGACTGATGCGGTCGTTGCTCGCGTATATTCTCATGACACATTAGTAAAACTTGCGGCGGGCGGCAGCATTCCTGTGATAAATGCGTTGTGTGACCGCTTCCATCCTTGTCAAGCATTGGCCGACTACTTAACCCTGACAGAGGCTGATGGCCAGTTAAAAGGCAAAACACTTGCATACATTGGTGATGGAAATAATGTGACGCACAGTCTTTTAATCCTGGGGATTTTATTAGGTGTCAACCAAACGGTGGTAACACCGGTCGGTTACGAAATTGACGCTAATATTAGGTCGTTCGTAGAAAACCTTGCTGAAGAGCATGGGGTGAAACTCATGTTTAGCAGCAATATTGAAGCGCTTAGGAACACCGATTATATCTATACCGATACTTGGCTTTCTATGGGTGACACTACCCCGCTTCATCAAATCAAAGACAAATTCATGCCCTATCAAATCAATCAGGCATTGCTGAATAAAACAGGTACTAGGTATGTCTTACACTGTCAACCGGCGCATCGAGATTTAGAAATTACAGGTGAGGTGATGGATGGTGATTTTTCACTACTGATGCAGCAAGCTGAAAACCGTCTACACGCGCAAAACGCCATACTCGCCCACCTCGTTGGAAAAATTGAGTTAGACGTATAGAAATGAAAAACATACGCTAACACACAAGAAATAACGAAATTCAGGATTTTTTATGTCAACAGTAAATAAAGTAGTACTTGCCTACTCAGGCGGTTTAGATACATCTGCCATTATCCCCTGGTTAAAAGAAAACTACGATGATTGCGAAGTCGTTGCGTTTGCCGCCGATGTCGGCCAAGATGACGAAGAGTTAGTGGGATTGGAAGAGAAAGCCATCGCCACGGGCGCAAGTGAGTGCCATATCATCGATTTAAAAGAAAAAATCGTATCTGATGTCATATTCCCAACTGTCACAACAGGCGCTGTGTATGAGGGTGAATACCTTCTTGGCACATCTATGGCGCGGCCAGTTATCGCTCAAGCACAAGTCGAAGTAGCGCGCAAAGTAGGCGCGGATGCGCTCAGTCATGGTTGCACAGGTAAAGGAAACGACCAGGTCAGGTTTGAGAGCGCGTTCGCAGCACTTGCCCCAGATTTAAGCGTGATTGCGCCATGGCGTGAATGGGATATGTCATCCAGAGAAGAATTACTCGCTTACCTGGCTGAGAGAGACATTAAGACCAGCGCATCCGCGACAAAAATTTATAGTCGTGATGCCAACGTCTGGCATATTTCTCATGAAGGTGGCGAGATAGAAGATCCGTGGCACGCGCCATTTGATGATATTTGGACGATGACGAACTCACCGGCACAAGCACCAGATGAGCCTGCAACAGTCATGCTGAGCTTTGAACAAGGTAAACTTGTCGCAGTCGATGGCAACACTCTCTCTCCTTACCAAGCACTTGTCGCGCTTAATGCCATTGGCAGCGAACATGGCATCGGCAGGGCCGACATTGTAGAGAATCGATTGGTTGGCATGAAATCACGTGGATGTTATGAAACACCTGGCGGTACCATTTTAATGAAAGCTTATAAAGCGCTAGAGTGCCTAGTATTGGACAAATCGGCACTTAAGTTTAGAGAACAGATTGGCCTTGAGTTTTCGCATTTGATTTATGATGGCCGATGGTTCACCGCGCTTTGTGACAGCTTGTTAGCGGCGGCAGACAGCTTTGCACAATTGGTTACTGGCGATGTGGTTATTCACTTGTATAAAGGAAATTTAAGCGTGATCCAACGGCGTTCGCCTAACAGTCTTTATTCAGAAGACTTTGCAACATTTGGCGAAGACGATGTATATGACCAGTCTCATGCGGAAGGCTTCATTCGTTTGTTTAGCCTATCAAGCCGAATCAAAGCGCTCAAAGCGCAAGGTCAAGCCAAATAGTCTAAGGAGCACGCGATGGCACTCTGGGGTGGCCGATTTACCGGCGAAACAAGCAGCATGTTTAAGCAGGTCAATGACTCATTGCCCTTTGATTTCCGATTAGCCAAACACGACATTGTTGGTTCTATAGCCTGGTCAAAAGCGCTAACGAATGCCGGTGTCCTGACTGCAGAAGAGCAGCAGACGATTGAAGCTGCGTTACACAAGCTGCTGGAACAAGTCAGTGAAGGTAGCGTCGATTTTTCAACGTCAGATGAAGAAGATATTCACAGTTTTGTTGAAGCTTACCTCATTCAGACCATTGGCGATCTCGGCAAGAAATTACACACGGGGCGCAGTCGAAACGATCAGGTTGCGACCGATTTTAGGTTGTGGACCAAAGAGCAAATTGCGCTATTGCAATCAGATGTAGTTGAACTGATTGATGCGATGCTGCGCGCAGCTTCTCGCAACAACGAAGTCGTTATTCCCGGTTATACGCATTTACAACGTGCTCAACCTGTCTTGTTTTCTCATTGGTGTTTAGCCTACGTTGAAATGTTCAAACGCGACCTTGCGCGTCTCGATGACGCGATGAACCGAATTAATCAAAGTCCGCTGGGAAGCGGTGCACTTGCAGGCACAACGTTCCCTATTGATCGCGAGGCGCTAGCGCAAGATCTTGGCTTTGCATCACCGTGCTTGAACAGTCTAGACGCGGTTTCGGACAGAGATTTTGTATTAGACCTCTTGTTTTCTTCCAGCACCGGGATGATGCACCTATCACGACTCGCTGAAGACCTTATTTTTTATAATTCAGGTGAGGCAGGTTTTTTACAGCTCAGTGATGCTGTTACATCTGGCTCTTCACTGATGCCGCAAAAGAAAAACCCCGATGCACTCGAATTAATGCGAGGCAAATGCGGTAGAGTATTTGGCCATCTGCAAGGCTTACTGGTCACAATGAAAGGCCTTCCACTTGCATATAACAAAGACATGCAAGAAGACAAAGAAGGTGCATTTGATGCTGTATTGCAATATCACATATGCCTGCAAATCGCGGTAGAAGTTATCTCATCACTGAAACTCAATGAAAATGCTACGACCCAGGCTGCACAACAGGGGTACGCCAATGCAACAGAACTGGCTGACTACTTGGTGGAAAAGGGTACGCCATTTCGCACTGCGCATGACATCGCCGGACAAGCGGTAATGCTTGCAATATCAAAAGGTGTGGCGCTGGAATTGCTTACATTAGAGGAATTCAAGGAATTAAATTCCCAAATTGACGAAGATGTGTTTGACTGCTTAACGCTGGATGCCGTTATTGCTAAACGCAACATTCTCGGTGGCACCAGTCACAAAACAGTGACGGATGCACTGTACCTTGAACTAGAAAAGTTGGACCGCTTAAAAGAGATGTATCAAAGGCAGAGTTAATGACCCTTTCCCATCAAGATAGCATCAGACTGTTTAGAAATTCTGCGCCTTACATTAATGCTCACAGAGGCAAGACCTTTGTGATAATGTTTGGTGGCGAAGCTGCGCTTGATGAGAATTTTCCTCGCCTTATCCAGGACATAGCCTTACTGCATAGTTTAGGTATACGCATCATCATTACACATGGCGCACGCCCACAAATCGATGAAAGGATTAGATTGCGTAGAGGCCAGGGAAACTTCGTCGATGGGGTTAGGCTAACAGACAAAGAGACCCTAGAATGCGTTAAGGATGCAGCCGGCTCTCTTCGTAGCCAAATAGAAGCACTGTTGACGATGGGTTTGCCAAACTCGCCAATGCACGGTGCCAGCATCAGAGTGTGTTCAGGCAACATGGTTATCGCACGGCCAATCGGTGTTAAAAACGGCATCGACTTTGAGCACACAGGTATCGTTAGGAGAATCGATGTTGCTGGCATCGAGGATCAGCTCGATGATGGATCCATCGTGCTTTTATCGCCTATGGGCTACTCCGCCACTGGCGAAGTATTTAACTTATCACATGAAGATGTGGCGACAGAAGCCGCGATTGCACTCAAAGCCGATAAGCTAATCGCACTGTCAGAATACGATGCCTTTTACAGCAATGATCAAACCCTTAGAACCATCGAACTTCATAGCTTTGAACAATTATTGGAAGAAAAAAAGGTCGAAGCTGAGGCCACTTGCATGTCTGCCATGATGAATGCGGTGAAAGCTGGGATTGAGAGAACACACTGCGTCAGCTACAAAAACGATGGGGATTTATTAAAAGAATTGTTTACCCGTGATGGTGTCGGCACGCTTTTGATGAAATCACACTATGAAAAGCTACGTGCAGCCACTATTGAAGATGTTGGTGGCATTTTAAAACTCATTCGTCCGCTGGAGAAATCAGGCGTTCTGCTGCAGCGATCCAGAGAAAGACTTGAAAATGACATCGGTCAATTCACAGTCCTGGAGCGAGATGGCATGATCATCGCCTGTGCTGCACTGGAAATCTATGAAGATGGTTTTGGCGAGCTTTACTGTGTTGCAACGCATAGAGACTATCGTGGTAAAAACAGAGGCGAAAGGTTGCTCAATGCAATCAAGGAAAACGCAATGGCAAGTGGTCTAAAACAGCTATTTGTCCTTACCACCGTGACCGCACACTGGTTTCTTGAACAAGGCTTTGAACAAAAGAAATTATCCTTGTTGCCAACAACCAAAAAAGAACAAATCAATTACTCACGAAATTCAAAAGTCTTTATGCTGGAACTCTCTGCCTAACGAACTATAAACTCACGCGTTTGTAAGGTCGGTATTCTGGAGACCAGAAAGCATTCTCGATTTGCATTTCCAAAATATCGTCTTCCACTGTAAGCGCTAAATCTTGCACCATTGCTTGTTTAGCAACGTCAAATGCAATCTTTTTGCTCAACGCATTTATTTTTGTCAACGCAGGCAGCAAATGTTCGCTTTCACCGAGGGCTAAGGGTGAATAGGCCGCCAATGCATTGCTTGCCGCCATCAACATTTCATCTGAGATGCGCCTAGCTTTTGCAACCACGACGCCTAAGCCAATACCTGGGAAAATATAACTGTTGTTACATTGCGCTATGGGGTAAGTCTTGCCGTTGTATTGCACGGGATTGAATGGAGATCCGGTAGCAATAACTACATTGCCGTCCGTCCACTCAATGACTTGTTCAGGTCTTGCTTCGACTTGCCGAGATGGATTGCTCAATGGAAAGATTATCGGCCGCTCTTTGTGCGTCTTCATGGCTCGTATCACTTGTTCAGTGAACAGACCTGATTGTCCTGACACACCAATTAAA
>JBCDMA010000043.1:0-17708 GCA_038744645.1 Pseudomonadota bacterium
CCCTTTACAAGTGGGATGGGTTTTGGACAGTGCATCAGATGATTCACTTCGCGCTGCGCTTATTGAGTTCTTTGGTACCATGCAGCAAAACGGTCAGTTATCCGCGCTAGAAGACCGTTATTTTGGACATGTCAGAAAATTTGACTTTGTTGACACCCGGGCATTCATGCGTGCAGTGAACAAGAGCTTGCCCGCGTATAAAGAGATGTTTATTGCCCATGCCGGCGATATTGACTGGCGACTCATTGCCGCAATTGCCTATCAAGAAAGCCATTGGAACCCTAAAGCCGTTTCACCGACTGGGGTACGCGGATTAATGATGCTGACGCGCGGCACGGCAAAGGATATGGGATTAACCGATCGCACAGATGCTGAACAAAGCATCAGCGGTGGCTCTCGATATTTTGCCAGTCTTCTACGCAGAATTCCGGCCCGAGTGGAGAATCCTGATCGGATTTGGATGGCCATGGCTGCATATAATGTTGGCTTAGGTCATTTAGAGGATGCCCGTCGCATAACAGAGACAATGGGATACAATCCAGACTTATGGATTGACGTAAAAAAACACCTTCCATTACTGCGTCAAAAGAAACACTACCAGATCACCCGTTACGGTTACGCTCGTGGTGATGAAGCAGTCAACTATGTGGAAAATATTCGTCGTTACTACGACAGTATTGTGTTTTTAGAATCGGAGTCTTATGAGACAGAAGAGAACGTCGTGATCGCGGAAAACGCCTCGCCGCCTGAGGGCAATGATACTGTGGGTTCGGTAAACGCAGATAATGCAGACGACGAAGACACAGACACGGAAAAAACTAATTCGAATAACGCCAACTAAATCGTTAATTCTTTTCAGCTCGTTACACCCATAATTGAGATTCTTACTCGCTTTTGCATAATCATTGCACTGCGTCTTAAAAACGTAAACAAGCTTACATCAAGCTGTCACACTTTGGGTATTATACTTGCAAGATTAACTTATAAAAGTGGAGCTATATTAGAGTTTGCGTGTTAATGAAAAAAGTAAGATTACTAAAGAGTGTCGCGCTGCGATTTAATGAACGAAAAGCACACAATGTAGTCTAGAATAATGACAGATTTAAAAAAGTACAGAGTAGATGAAAAGAGCAAGAGCATTTAGAAATTCGAACAGAAGAAGGACCCTTTTAAAGAAAATGAATAACCGGGTTGTTTTTAGGCGGAAACAGTTTATTGCAACAGAATTTGATACAGATTATCAGCAAGCATGTTAGCGTGCGCATCCCGCTTACATATAACAACTCTCAAGACAAGCGGTTCTTTGCCTTTTTTTGACGACGTTTGTCTGCAAAAAACTGCGACAAAATCGCGCCACAAGAATCCTGCAAAACACCTCTAGTAATGCTAAACGCGTGATTTAAGTTCTCATGGCTAGACAGGTCCATGATACTGCCGCATGCGCCTGCTTTCGGATCAGACGCGCCATACACTAACCGCTTAATCCTCGCATGAACTAACAAGCCTGCACACATTGCACAAGGTTCCAATGTAACGTAAAGCGTCGCTTCTGGCATACGGTAGTTTTCTAACACCATACCTGCCTCCCTAATTGCTATCATTTCGGCATGTGCACTTGGATCGGAAAGTGAAATGGATTGATTAAAACCGCGGCCAATGATTGTATCACCTAACACAACGATAGCACCGACGGGCACTTCATCCATGGACTGCGCCTGCTGTGCCAACTGCAATGCTTCTCGCATGTAAATTTCATCTTCTTGCATTATGCTTCTAGTGACGGGACTGTCGATTTAGCTGTGCATTGTAATCGGTTATTGCGCATTGTCACATATGAAAAATACTCGCGCAGGCGTGAACGCGCGTGACCAATGCAGTACAACATTAAAGACACGCGCATTTTAAAAATAGGTATTTTCGCCAATTTGTAGGTATTTGAACCACATACAACTGTCGCGCCAATGCTGATTGTAGGATATTTTATTAAAATACAAAGGCTTACACGTTGGCCGAAGGTTTGCACTATTTGCGACAATTGAAATGATATATCAGTTTTACATTAATCATTTATTTCGCAAAACGTCAGAGCAAACAATAATTATAGATTGTTAGCGCAAGTATTTGCTTGCAGCCAATCGTGAATACATCAAGGAGCTTTTATTATGAATGTCACCGCTGTGTGCATTGTCGCAATCATCGCATGGGCATTTGTTAGCCTTTTTAGCAACCATAAAGACGGGAAGTACTCAAAGGGAAAGTGGCAGAGTGCAGAATCAAAGATGTCTGATCTAGAGAGCGAAATTGCGCAAATGAATGAACGCATTCAGGTACTTGAAAAGATCGTTGTCGACGAGAAGTATGAACTCAATCGCAAATTCGATGAACTCAACAAATAATTGAAGTAGAAGGAGTCAATAGTGGAAATTATCGCAGCAATGTTTTTGGGTTTACTTGCCTTTATTATTTGGCTTTATCCGATTTATCGCATCGCAGTGTCCGAACGCACATCTGGCGGTGAAAAAGTTGCTTGGTTGGTCTTAACCATCTGTATTTTTTGGTTTACTTGGATACTGTATTTACTACTCGCCCCATTAAAGCAGCGAGAATATGTACGCTTGTAGTAGATTGTGTTTTGGCATTGACTAGCCTAGCCACCATCAAGCAAGTATTTTTCGATTCGTTCTACTCGACGAGGTTTGCCTGAAATAACTAGTACGTCGTTCGTATGTATGAGTGTATCGGGTGGCGGGTATTCAATTTCTTGTCGGTCTCGACGCAGCGCAACGATATCTACGCGTCTTTTATTTAATTGCAATTCAGAAATCATTTTTTGATTTGCATAGGCAGTTTCGGTAATAACCACTGCATGCAAAAACTCCAATTTATCGTTCTTATCAAAACTAATCTCCGTTGTTTCACCAGGATAAAATCCATGCATGTGCACATAACCTTTTTTGCGCTCGTTGCGTACGCGTTTTAAAATCCTGGACATGGGTATACCCGCATAATGCAACACTTGAGAGATCAGCATTAAACTTCCCTCTTGTACCTCAGGTACCACTTGAAGCGCGCCTGCCTCGTATAGCTCATCACTGTGGTAATCTTTGCGAGTGCGCACGATGATTTGGATTTCGCTTGAGAGATGCCTAAGTGTATTAATCACCGCTTTAGCTCGCGCGTGATCATCAAACGAAATAATGCTGAGTTTGGTGGTTCGTCCAACAGCGTAACTCATCACGGATTTATTGCTGGCATCTCCGTATAAAATATCTACGCCTGCCGCCCTCGACTCTTGAACGCGGATAGGGTCGTTGTCCACGACAACATAGCTCAATCCTTCTAATTTGAGCATCTTTGCCACTGACTGCCCTACTCGACCAAAACCGATGATCAACACATCAGCGTCCTTGTCTTGACTCGGGGTATCAGGCAACGTAGCAAGGTCAATCGGTTTTGCCAGCGTTTTTGCAATCAAGTCGCTTTTATCTATTAACCAGGGTGTAATAGCCATACTGATTGCCCCTACGGCGACTATCATGTTCGCTTGGTATTCTGAGAGCACATTGTTCTCAAAAGCCAATGCAGCCAAAACAAAACTGAATTCTCCAATCTGTGCCACCTTGATACCAACAGCCCAGGCATCGTTTGTATCCAAGCGAACAGCAAAGGCAAACAAGCGCACAATAAACGCTTTAATCGTCATGATCGCAACCAGTGAAAGCAGTAACCAAAACCATTCTGCCAACAATAGCTGAAGGTTGATTTGCATGCCTATCGTAACAAAAAACAGTCCCATGAGAATGTCGCGAAACGGTCGAATGTCAGCCTCTAGCTGATGCCTGTACTGCGATTCTGAAAGCATCATCCCGGCGAGGAATGCGCCCAACGCCATTGATAGACCAAACGAATAGGTGGCTCCAGCGGCCAACATGGCGATCAATAGCGTAGTTAGCACAAATAATTCGTCGTTTCTCGTCCGTGCGATCTCGTTGTATACGCGGGGCAGTAACCATTTACCAATAGAGAGCAACACAGTTATCGCAATAACCCCTTTAAACAATGCTAAGCCAATCGCAGACGCGATACTTTGATCACTTGACGAAACCAATGGAATAATAATAAGCAGGGGAACGACGGCGAGATCTTGAAATAACAGCACTGCGATTGCGAGCTGAGAACGCTTTGTGTTTAATCTGCCTTGTTCATCAATATGCTTGATGACCACAGCTGTAGACGAAAGTGCAAGGATCCCGCCGAGAATAAATGCCGATGCTGGAGTTTGTCCAAACATCCAGGCGATGAAAGCAAACACAAGTGTAGTCGCAATCATTTGACTGCCACCAAATCCAAAAACAAGGCTGCGCATTGCAATCAGTTTTGCTAATGAAAACTCTAAGCCAAGCGTAAATAGCAACAAGACAATACCGACTTCTGCCGCCATATGCATGGTTTCTGTGTATTGAACCATTCCAATGACAAATGGACCAACAATAATACCCGCCACTAAATACGCGAGTATTGATGGGAGATTTATGCGTTTAAACAACCCAATCAGAGCAGCCGCCAGTGTCATCAACGCCAAAACACCGAGAAATTCTTCACCCACAATCATGGCTCCCTTTCAAAGAGGCATGCGTTATGCATAGCAAAATACACAGGATATTTGTACGTGAATAGTGTTGCCTATTGTGCCTTGTTTCTAATGCTGTTCTGTTCATTACATTCGTGACAAGTGTATAAACATCAATTAGTTATGCATTTAATATTGAAGCGTTAATATCAATTATAACGTCGAAACTAGATTAATTCGCCGATTTTTTTTGACTCAAGAGAGGACAATGATGGAAATTTCTCAATCGACACAAAACAAAAATTTTGCGAAAGACATTTCAACGATTGACACCAAATCAACTGCACTTTCTGTGTCTGAAAGCGCACGTATTATGCGCACCATGTTGTCATCCATTGATTTAGAAGAATTGATAAACGAATACTATAAAATTTTAAGTGACAAACTACCTTGCACGTCCCTGCGCCTGACCTTTGCCAATCAAGTTCTGCGAACCGGCGCATTCACTCAGAATTCGCGGATCATGAAGATATCAATTTTATATGGACACAGCTTTGGCGCACCTCAACAAGCCCAGCTCTCATACGGATTCGAACAGGTACTCACAACGGTACAACGTGAATTACTATCTGAAATGCATGGTATTTTTGCGATGGGTTTAAAGCATGCATTGGAGTACTACCGCATCATTCAGCTAGCCACCAAAGATGTCCTTACCGGGCTTGGCAATCGCGCGCATTACCAAGAAAGCATTAAGAAACTTATCAGCATTACAAATAGGAACCATGACAATTTTGGTCTACTCGTTTTTGATTTAGATAACTTTAAATCCGTCAATGATCAATATGGACACCAAGAAGGTGATAACGTATTAATCGCCTTCGCACATGTATTGCTAAACTGCTTGAGAGACAGTGATTCAGCATTTAGATTTGGCGGTGATGAGTTTTGTTGTTTGTTGCTAGATGCATCCGCCTCATGCAACGCCAAAATTGCGAAACGGATCACCAATGCCGTCAATAAACACCCTCTATTCAAACAGCACGACGTCACAGTAAGTGTTGGCGCTACCTCTTTCATCGACTCTGATTCACCTGAATCGATATTTGAGCGCGCCGATCGTGCGCTTTACAGCGCTAAACAAAAGGGAAAAAACCGGGTTATTGCGGCTTCTGCGTGAACATCATCTTAAGGCTCGAGTCAGCTTCATTAAGCTGATTCAAATAGCCTCTATTTATCAACAGTTTATCAGTATATATAGCTGCAAGAGTACAGTTGCAAAATATTTTGATAATGTTTTGGCGTTTGTAAGGCGGTAAGTGCCATTCCTTACACCAATCCTTCAATGGTTTGTGCGGGCGGTTCTCATAGGGTTTAAATTTTTGATTTACCTCGCCGCCTCTAACAATCGTAATTTCACTTTTGTCTGGCACTAGTATTGCGTTTACTGGGTCTTTTACACTTTTAAACGATTCATTTTCTACTAAATCACTTTCTACAAATTCGATTACCGCAAGAAATTCCTCAGTGGCGTACTCGCAAGGTATTGCTTTAAAGGTGTAGCTGAATGGCTCCAGTAAATCATCACTCGTCCTGATATAAAGATAGTCACTGAAACGATACACAATGTGTTTTCCAATTGTCACTTGTGGCTGACGGTCATTGTTAGATGTCATGCTTTCGCGTATCTCTGATAGAATGCCCCTGCTCGGCGGAATAAGACTATTCTGCTCCAACCAATACCTAAGAAAACTTGCTTGTGTTGAACGTGAATGTTGTTGAAGGCGCTCAATGCTGACGCCTCTATGCTCATTCATAATTGTGTCTTCAAGCGCAGACATGTATTCATTTACGACAATAGATTCGCTTGCGCACAGTGAGGCGCTCTTGCTAATTTGGTGATTAATTGATGGGAATCGATCCATCAATCTAGTCATGACTTCATGCCTGATGTAATTACGATCATGGTCGACAGACGCGTTTGATTCATCTTCGACCCAAGTAAGCCCTTGGGTCATCGCATATTCGGTGATTTGTTCTCTCGTCACCTGCAACAAAGGACGATAAAAGTGAACACCACGCTCGTATCTATGTGAAGGCATTGCGCTTAAACCGCTTGGCCCTGCCCCTCGGCAAAGCTGCAATAGCAGTGTTTCGGCCTGATCATCAAGGTGTTGACCAAGTAGTATTACTTCATTGGTTTTTGCGTTAGAAATCAATGCGCCGTATCTTGCTTGCCTTGCTGCCGCTTCAACGCCCTTTTTGAGGAATGGACTGACATCGACCTTGTAAGCAGCAAAGGGCACGTTTAACGCCTTGCAAACGGCAGCGCAGTGTTGCGACCAAGCAACGGCATTTGAGCTTAATTGATGATTTATGTGCGTTGCTTTTAATTGTATGTGTAATTGGAAGTCTTGCTTTTGACGCTTACTCTCGAGATCATCTTTTTTATCTGCAGTTTGTAAAACATCACCTTTTTCGCGCAGATACATACTAGCAAGATGCAGCAGAACAGTAGAGTCGATACCACCACTATAGGCCACGTTGATGGCGTCATAGTGTTCGTCAATCTCGTCAATGAACTGTGAAAAGACGTTCAGTAAATGCGATACTGCCATCTTTGCTTTTATCGGAAGTAGTTAGCAATATCCAAAAGACATCAAGCGATCATAACGCTCTTGCATGAGCGTTTCTTCCGTGAGTGACGATAGCTGTGCCAATTGTTGCTTTATGGTTGCTTTTAAGGTCGCAGACATACTTTTATGATCTCTGTGCGCGCCACCCAATGGTTCATCAACAATGGTGTTAATTAAACCTAATTCTTGAATTTGAGGTGCAGTTACACCCATGGCTTCTGCAGCAACAGGCGCTTTTTCTGCGCTTTTCCACAAAATCGACGCGCAGCCTTCAGGAGATATTACGGAATACGTTGAATATTGCAACATATTCACGCGATCACCGACGCCAATTGCGAGCGCACCGCCAGAGCCACCTTCACCAATGACCGTGCAGATAACCGGTACCTTTAACTCGGCCATAATTTTTAGATTAGTTGCGATCGCTTCGCTTTGACCGCGCTCTTCAGCGCCCACCCCAGGATAGGCACCAGGGGTATCGATAAACGTCAAAATTGGCAACTTAAACCGCTCCGCCATTTGCATCAACCGCAGTGCTTTTCGGTACCCTTCAGGCTTTGGCATACCAAAGTTTCTTTTTATTTTTTCTTGTGTGTCGCGGCCTTTTTGATGCCCAATAACCATAACGGGTCTATCATCCAATCGAGCTAATCCACCAATAATCGCTTTGTCATTGGAATACACCCTATCGCCAGCTAACTCATCAAAGTCAGTTAACATATGCTCAATGTAGTCCTGGGTGTATGGCCTCATTGGGTGCCTTGCGATTTGTGATATTTGCCAAGCGCCTAAATTGCTGAATATTTTCCGCGTTAACTCAGCGCTTTTTTCTTTCAGCTTGTTGATTTCTTCTTCTATACCGACATCGAATTCACCGCCTTGATTAACCAATCTCAATTCTTCAATCTTTTCTTCTAATTCGGCGATTGGTTGCTCAAATTCCAAATAGTGTAAACTCATCTTATGTTCCAATAGTCTTGCAATTTTTTATTGTCGTTTAGTGTCATCTTGCAGTTCATGCGTTTTATTGATCACTATTTATTTCATTCGCTGGTCATTAACAACCAATGCGGCAGCTGGATTACTTCACGTATTCGATATCATCATGGGGCGGCAATTATAAAGCAAACCGTAAGATTACAAAGCCTTTTCTTGAGCTTGCGTCAATTGTCACTCATCAAATTCCAAGGATACTGACGCATCACCTATCGCATGCTTTAGCTGATTCAGAAGTTCATCTTCTGGTCGTACAGACCAAACAGGCGACGCATCAACACTCAGTGCTACATCGTCGTTTTCAATCTTTAACCTCACTGGGCAACTACCTCCGGCAAAAGACTGTATAATTTTTTGGATATCTTTAATCTTATCAGGAATCAACTGTTGCGCTCTAATACTTAGGCTTAATCTATCTACGTATCGTGTTCGCGCATCAATTAAGGTCATAATGTCCGTAGCGGACATTGTATTATTGCCTGAATATTCGTCAAAACTTACTTGTCCACTGATCCACAACAAGTTGTCGGCGTGAAGGATATCCTCATATTGGTCAAATAAATCTGCGTACACACGCACGTCTAATCGACCTGACTTGTCGTCTAACGTAAGTAATGCCCAACGTTTTCCTTTTTTATTAATAATGATTCGAACGCTCAATACCAGACCGACCACGGTTGCTGGTGATTCTCTGCGCGTAGGACGCACATCTTTCAATCGCAATTTGGTGTAGTGCGGGAGCTCATCCATGTAGTGGTTGATAGGATGGCCTGTTAAATACAGCCCTAGGGTTTCCTTTTCACCATCTAACCATACTGGCTCGGACCATTTTGGCACTTGTTTAAAAGCTGTAGCAACATCAGCTTCGTCCTGAATTTCCGTACCAAAAAGGTCGCCCTGACCTGCTAATGCAGCCTGCGCTGTTTGCGTCGCGCGGTCAATAGCATCCTTTACAGTGGCCATCAGCGACGCGCGATGCGTACCACCAAATGAATCCAATGCGCCAGACAAAATGAGCTTTTCTAATACGCGTCGATTGATTTTTTTGACGTCAATTTTTGCGCAAAAATCAAATAAGTCAGTGAATTGTCCATGGTTTTCTCGCGCTTCAATGATTGCCTCAACAGGCCCTAAACCAACGCCTTTGACCGCGCCAATCCCATAGACAATTTGCCCCTGCTTATTCACCGTAAACTTGTATTGCCCCGTATTTAAATCAGGTGGCAAAACATCAAGCCCCATACGCTGACATTCGTCAATAAACGTAACCACTTTTTCTGTGTTGTCCATATCTGCTGATAATACAGCGGCCATGAATTCTGCTGGAAAATGTGTTTTTAAGTACAGGGTTTGGTAGGAGACTAGTGCGTAAGCTGCAGAATGTGATTTGTTAAACCCATAACCGGCGAATTTTTCAACTAAATCGAAGATCTTGATCGCTAATTCTGGATTGATATCGTTGTTTTTAGCTCCCTGTTCAAAACTCGAGCGCTGTTTCGCCATCTCCTCCGGTTTTTTCTTACCCATCGCACGTCTTAACAAGTCAGCACCACCCAGCGTATACCCAGACATTTCTTGGGCGATTTGCATGACCTGCTCTTGATAAAGAATGATGCCATATGTTGGCTCGAGGATTTCTTTCAGACAATCGTGCTGGTATGTCGCGTCTGGATAGGAGATTGCCTCTCTGCCATGCTTTCTGTCGATAAAGTTATCGACCATACCCGATTGCAACGGTCCTGGCCTAAACAAAGCAACAAGTGCAATGATGTCCTCAAAACAATCGGGTTGTAAGCGCTTAATAAGGTCTTTCATGCCGCGCGATTCTAACTGAAAGACAGCCGTTGACTCTGCCCTCTGCAAAGATGCAAAGGATGCTTCGTCATCCAGCGGTATTTTGTTGATATCAATGTCGATACCTTTCACCTGTTTGGCCGTTTCCAAGGCCCACTGGATAATCGTGAGTGTGCGTAAGCCTAGAAAATCAAATTTCACCAGGCCTGCGGTTTCCACATCATTTTTATCGTATTGCGTCACCGGGTTTTCGCCATTCTCATCGCAATACAATGGTGAAAAATCAGTAATTGACGTGGGCGAGATAACCACGCCGCCTGCGTGTTTACCTGCATTTCTAGTCACGCCTTCGAGTATGCGTGCCATATCAATGAGATCTTTGACTTCATCATCTTTGTCGTAGACCTCCTGCAATCTAGGTTCAACTTCAAACGCTTTCTTTAATGTCATACCGGGATCGGGTGGAACCAATTTGGCTATTCTATCGACAAAGCCATACGGGTGTCCTTGAACACGCCCGACGTCTCGAATCACCGCTTTCGCCGCCAACGTACCAAAGGTAATTATCTGTGAAACCGCATCACGGCCATACATCTGCGCAACATGATCTATAACTTCATCCCGTCTATCCATACAAAAGTCAATATCAAAATCCGGCATCGATACACGCTCGGGATTTAAAAAGCGCTCAAAAAGCAAATCGAATTCAAGCGGATCCAAATCGGTAATATCAAGCGCATAAGCGACCAGTGATCCTGCACCTGAGCCTCGCCCTGGCCCTACGGGAATATTGTTGTCCTTGCTCCACTTGATGAACTCCATCACGATCAAGAAATACCCTGGAAAGCCCATGTCGTTGATGACTTTTAGTTCGATTTCCAAACGCGATTCGTATTCCTCTCGATGCTGTTCGCGTTCTTTCGCGTCAGGAAACAGAGACGCCAGCCGTCGTTCCAAACCTTCTTTGGATTTCTCGATTAGAAAGTCTTCGGTACTCATTTCGCCCGTGGGGAACTGTGGCAAAAAGTATTCACCCAGCGTTAAGTCAACGTTGCAGCGTTTTGCGATTTCTAAAGTATTTTCAATTGCTTGCGGGATATCGGCAAACAATTCCTTCATCTGTTCGCTCGATTTTAAGAATTGTTGTGGCGTGTATTTCTTTGGTCGTCGTGTGTCCTCTAGGGTATAGCCTTCAGCGATACAGGTTCTTATTTCATGCGCTGAATAATCCTCTTTTCTCAGGAATCTAACATTGTTTGTCGCAACGACTGGCAAGCCAAGCTCAGAAGCCAAGGATACTGCATTGTAAACGTAGGTTTGTTCAGCCTCTCTGCCAATGCGGCTGATCTCGATGTAAAAGCAATTTGGAAATATCGCTGCGTATTCTTTGGCAAGCTCCTTAGCTTCGGTAATCTTACCTTTGCTAAGTAGCTCACCTAAATCGCTGTCCATGCCACCCGATAACAATATGACACCTTCACTGTATTGTTTTAACCACGTTGATTGCACTACGGGTTTGTGCTGTATATGACCTTGTGAATATGCGTCGGAAATCAGGCACGTGACATTTTTATAGCCGGAGTTGTTCATCGCGAGAAACGTCATAGTGCCAATAAAGCCATCAAGGCAGCTGCTCATCACACTGACATCACAACCTACTATGGGTTTTATACCTCTGCTCTGAGCCCCTGAATAGAACCGTATAAGTCCACACAGGTTCATTTGGTCTGTCAGCGCGATCGCAGGCATAGTGGCATCAGATACGGCATCGAGAATAGGATTAATCTTGTTCAATCCGTCAATCATCGAGAAATCACTGTGTACACTCAAATGCACAAATGTATCAGACACTACTTGCCTCCCTTTGGATAGCCACGCTTCATTGCTTGAACGGGTTTAAAGCTTTGTCGGTACATGGGCAACGGCCCCAACGTTGAGAGTGCATGTAAATGCTGGGGAGTTGGATAACCCTTATGATTGGCAAAGCCATAATCAGGATAGACCAAATCCAGTGCTTGCATGTCTTCATCGCGTGTTACTTTTGCAATGATAGACGCCGCTGCGATTTGTTCGTGTATATTGTCACCCTTAACCACCGCATCAGCGTTAAACTCCCACTTGGGCAATCTGTTGCCATCCACAAGGACATGATCCGGTTTGATACTCAGTGCAGACACTGCACGTTTCATGGCAAGCATGCTGGCATGCAAGATATTAATTTCGTCGATTTCTTGCGGGGATGCGCGACCCACTGCCCAGGCTACTGCGTCCTGTTTGATTCGCGCGGCCAGTACTTCCCTCTTATTTTTAGTGAGCTTTTTTGAATCCTTAATGCCAACGATATTGTGTGAGCTGGGCAATATTACGGCCGCAGCAACAACATCTCCCACTAAGGGCCCCCTGCCTACTTCATCCACTCCTGCAATTAACACTATTGATCTGCCTTGGTCTTAATCAGTTCGCTGATGGCAAGTGCAGCTTGTTTACTGGCATCGCATCGAAGTTGTTGATGAAGCGCTCTAAAACGAGATAACACATGGGCATTATTTTCATTCAGCTGCGCGTTTAAATGCCGACATAAGTTTTCAGGATTTACATCCTCTTGAAGAAATTCAGGTACCAGAGGCTCATCCGCCAAAATATTTGGCAGTGAAAAGTACTTGGGTAAATAGAGTTTTTGCATCATTTTGTGCGTTATGAATGAAAGCAAATATGCTACCACCATGGGTCGCTTGCACAACATGCATTCGAGGCTGGCAGTCCCCGAAGCCAACAAAACAACATCTGATGCAATCATCACTTCACGCGCTGGGTGTTGTGTAATATTGACTTCTATAGTCACATTGCTCACGGCCAAAATCTCTTGGATTTGTGCTTTTCGATCCTGATTTACTGCCGGTATGAACACTTGCAATTCGCGCGTTTGTTGGCTTTTTCCAAACAGTGCAGCTGTTGCTAGAAATGTATCAAGCAAGGTATCAATTTCCCTCGCTCGTGATCCGGGTAAAATCGCTAAAACGAGCTTTTCACGTGGTATATTAAGCGCGTCTCTAGCCGCAGCCCTATCTGGTTCCATGGGGATCTCATCTGCCATGGTATGCCCAACAAAGCGATACGGGTAAGCATACTTTTCATAGTGTTTTGCTTCAAATGGAAAAATACCCAACACCAAGTGCGTCGCTTTGGCTATCTTGTGAATACGCTTTTCACGCCATGCCCAAATAGTGGGACTCACGTAATGAACGGTTGAGACGCCACGCTGCTTGAGCTTGGTCTCTATAGGAAGATTAAAATCAGGTGCATCAATACCGATGAATACGTCGGGGAGATTGTTGAAAAAATGTGTTAAGACGTTGCGCTTTATTTTAAGTAATGCTGGTAAGTGTTTCAGCACTTCTACAAGCCCCATCACCGAGAGCTCGTTGATGTCCTCCATGCTGTTAAAGCCTTCGGCAATCATGTGTTTGCCGCCGATACCTTCAAACTGAGCATCTGGAAACAGGACTTTTAATTCGCGAATCAATCCTGCAGCTAAGATGTCACCAGAAGCTTCCCCTGCGATCATGCCAATGCGCAATAAAGGTCTCCGTTATCGAGCCAATCCTCGAACATTGTGCTGTAAGAAGTCATGCATGATTTTCAACACGTCATGTTCTTCAGCCATTTGCGCAATCATTTCACGCGCTTCGTCAATGCTGTTGTTGTTTCTGTATATTGTTTTATAGGCGCGTTTAATGGATAGGATTTCATCACTTGTGAAACCTCTCCTTTTAAGCCCTTCGCTGTTAATGCCTTGTGGTATCTGTTTAACACCGTTGTACATGACATACGGCGGTATATCTCTGAGAATGATTGAACCACCACCTGCCATTGCATGCGCGCCAATTTGACAGAACTGATGCACTGCAGTCAGTCCACCAAGTATAGCGAAATCGCCTATTTTTACATGTCCTGCAAGGGTAGCATTGTTCGCGAAAATACAGTCGTCGCCGACAATACAATCATGCGCGACATGCGTTGCGATCATGAACAAGTTACGACTGCCAATGGAGGTTGTCGCGTTATCTTGAACGGTACCACGATGAATGGTGCAAGATTCGCGGAAAACATTGTCGTCGCCTATTTCTAGGTAAGTCGTTTCTCCAGCGTACTTTTTGTCCTGACAATCTTCGCCAATTGTACAGAATTGAAAGATCTCATTATTTTTGCCAATTTTAGTATGACCTTTTAGCACCGCATGGCTATGAATGACTGTGCCTTCACCAATTTCAACGTTATCGCCAATCACGCAAAAGGGGCCAACTTTTACGCTAGGATGAACATTCGCATTTTCTGAAACGATAGATGAAGCACTAATCATATTAATACTCTCTCATGGCACACATAAATTCAGCAGTGCAAACGTCTTTTCCATCAACGCTAGCCACGCCTTCGAATTTCCAAATCCCTCTGCGCTCTTTTAAGTAGTTTACATGAAAATCCAGACGGTCGCCGGGTACAACGGGTGCCTTAAATCTTGCTTTGTCAATGCCGGCGTACAAATAAAGCCGGTCACTATTACCCATGGTTTTAAACCCAAGGATCCCGGCAGCCTGTGCCATTGCTTCTAAGATCATGACACCAGGAAAAATGGGCTCATTTGGAAAATGACCACTAAACAATCCTTCGTTTATGGTTATGTTCTTGTACGCTGTTATAGATTTATTGATTTCATAATCTGTTACACGATCGATAAGCAACATCGGATATCGATGCGGTAACAACGACATTATTTCTTTTATTTCTATGGTATTAAGTGTGTTTGGCAAACGTATCTCCTAGTTTTTCTGGCCTATGCTTTATTCCGTTATCACTAGGCGTCATAAGATACGGTGAGAATGGATAAAAACAAATCAGACCAAAGACTATTGGTCTGATTTAGGCGAATTCGGCTTGGCGTTAAAGTTGGACTTTACTGACTTGGTCAAGCACATCCTGAGATATATCGTGGTTTGGCTTTGAAAAAGGTACAACAGCCGCGTTGAACACCAAATCAAAATCCTTTTCTGCGGCGATCGCATCAATTGCTTGTTCAATTAGGCTAAGTAACTTATCTCGCTCTTGATTTGTACGGATTTGTATTTCCTGTTGTAGAGGTTGTGCCTTTGATTGTAGTTCTTCACCTACTTGCTGGATCTGCTGCTGCAATTGCGTTTTCTCTTCTTCACTCATCGTCGCAGATTCACGCTGTAGCTTTTGCACCATAAAATTGCCATCTGACTGCAGTTTTTGAACCTCTTGTCTTCTGTCGGCGAATTCGGAATTAATGGTCTGTTCAATAGTTGCGAGTTGTGGAAGCGATTGCAAAATACGTTGCACATCAACGATTGCTATCTTTTGTTCCGCAGCGGCTGTCAGCGACGTCAAGCTAATGACTAAAAATACAGCGCTAGTCATTACTCTAGTAATTACTTTCAAAATAATCTCCTTTAATTCAATTTTGCCCAATTAATTGTTATTTGCAGCAACGCAGTTTTTGTGGGCGCGCATTATAACCCGTCTAGAAAGTCGATCCAATGTTGAATGTAAAGAATCTCGCATCGTCACCATCTCTTTCTGTGATAGCGCGCGAGAAACTGAATACCATTGGACCCATAGGGGATATCCATTGCAATGAAAGGCCAGCAGAGCTTCTGTAAAGACTAGGATCGCTGAAATCAGCAAAAGCATCGCTCGACTCTCCCAACACCTCTAGGCCTTCGAAATCTTCAAATCTAAATTCAGTATCCCATACATTACCTATATCGAAAAATAAACTCGTTCGAACGGAATTATCAAACTCTTCGTCGACAAAGGGTGTGGGTACAATCAATTCAACACCGCCTAATGCCATGGCATTGCCACCCAAACTGCGACGAGAAAGCTCAAGTGTATCTAAGCTCGGGTCGCCAAATATAGGTGTACCATTAGGCGTTGTTCCAATAATTTGGCGTCTTCTGGTAACGCCGCGAGGTCCGACCGTATTATTTTCAAACCCGCGCAGGGTGTCAGAGCCACCTGCGGTAAAATTTTCGGTAAATGGTAGTGTTTGTTCGATGCCGTCTTTATCCCCGTAGCCATTGCCGTATCCAAGACGAAGACGTGCGAGTACCGTCCACCTTTGACTGCGCGTGAGTGGAAAATACCATTTGGTATCAGCGATTATTTTGAAATAATTTACGTCAGAATTGGGCGTCGTTGCGCTCAGTGATACGCGTTGAGACGATCCCGATGTCGGAAACAACCCCCTATTTAATGTATTTCTTGTCCAGTTCACCGTCGCTAGTAGACTGTCGTAATCTATAGGAGCTTCAGGATCATTCGGATCTTCAAACTGTTGATAAAATGCACGTGTCTGCTCGAAATTTGTATTGTCTGACGTTAGCTCAACAGTAGAGTACGTCAAACCAAAGCTGATCCGATTGACCTCATTGATGGGGTAGCCAATAGTACCTCCTATCGACCAACGCTTGGTATTAAATCGTACTGTATTAAAGTCACTGCCATCAAATTCACTGTAGGCGATACTGCCACCAAGGCTTATGCCGTCTACTGTGAAGAAAGGGTCGAGATAAGTAATTTGCGCTGTTGATTGGTATGAGACTGTGGAAATATTCAATCCAATGCGCTTGCCTGTACCTAAGAAATTATCTTGCTGAATGCCCGCTTGAAGACTCAATCTTGTCGCATCACCGTAACCTATACCAGCATTGAAAGAACCGGCAGGTTGCTCTTTTACGTTAAACATGACGTCGACTTTATCCTCTTCACCAGGAATACGAATTGTTTCGTACTCAACTTCGTCCATATACGTCAACCGAGAGAGCTGTATTTTGGATGTTTCCAATAAAGGCTCTGATAACCAAGTACTTTCAAGCTGCACAGTGTTTTGGCGCAATACGTCATCCGCGGTCGTATCGTTGCCTTGAAAGGTAATGCGCCGCACATAAATACGTTTACCAGGGTCTACCGAAAGCGTCAGTTTTACCGTGTTATCTTCTTCGTTAATTTCAGGAATTGTTGTGACATTGGGGTACGCGTAGCCAAACCGGCCAAGGTACTTTGCAATAAATTCTTCAGCAAAAGTCACCTCTGCCTGATTGTAAAGGTCGCCCGAGCGAATGGGGAGAATATCGGAAACGAAATCTTCAAATCCTAAAAGATCACCCGCAAGTTCTACATCTGATATCGAATAAGTTTCACCTTCAGACACATTTAACGTGATGTATATGCCGTCTCTTTCTGGTGCCATTGACACTTGCGTTGAGTTGATATTGAACTGCAAATAACCACGGTCTTTGTAGTAGCTCACGATAGTTTCGAGGTCGCCAGAGAGTGTTTGTTGTTGGTATCTCGTTTCTGAGAGAAAATCCCACCAAGGCGCACCAAATTGCAGCTCAATTTGATTCAGTAATTCTTCATCTTCATAGACTTCATTACCAACGATATTTATCTGCTTTATTTCTGCCGCATCACCTTCTTCAAACTTCATTTTTAAATCGACGCGGTTACGTGGAAGCGGCGTGATCATCGCCTCTACATCTGCGTTGTATTTACCGATACTGTAAAAAAAGTCCTTAAGTCCATTTTCGATTGAACTAATAACGGTTTTATCGAGCGGTTCTCCGATGCGAATACCCGATGAATCTAAGCTCTCCTGTAGCTGTTCATCTTTGATGTCGTCATTGCCGTCG
>JBCDMA010000044.1:0-17547 GCA_038744645.1 Pseudomonadota bacterium
ATATTTAGCCAAGTGAAAAGGTGCAACAGCATCAAGCCTTCGCTCAATCACGGTGTTTTCTGTAACCAAAACGCCAGCGTGAAAAGCGAATAAATAAAAACCCATTAACAGGCCCGCGCCCAACAAATAAAGGCGTATAATGCTTCTGGCAAATCCAGGCGGTGTAGTCATTCATCGATCTCCAGAATATATCCAACCTTTGGTAGTGTTTTGATAACAGGTGTTTCAAAAGGTTTATCCACCGCGGACCTCAGGTGATAAATATGTTTTCTAATGATGTCTTCCTCGGGCGGATCATCGCCCCAAATATGCCACTCAATGTCGCGTTTGCTGATGGGCTGAGGGAATTTTTGCATGAGTAAAAACATGATGTCGTAGCAGGTTGGATTAAGTTTTAATAATGTATCATTGCGTTTTACTTGGCGCTTTTGTATATCAATGAACAAGGGACCAAGGGCAAGTGTCTTTTGAAATCCCATGCCGCCTGCCCGCCGAACGAGTGCAGATATTCGTGCCTCTAGCACTTCCAAATCAAAGGGTTTAACCAGATAATCATCCGCGCCGATGTCAAAGCCATCGATAATATCTTTATTGGTGTCCCTAGCGGTCAGCATAATAATGGGTGTATTATTGCCCTCGTCTCGCAGCTTCCTGCAAAGCGTCAATCCATCTATTCCAGGCAACATGATATCAAGCACAATACAGTCATATGACTGCTTTGAAGCATGCGACGCCAATTCAAATCCCTGCAAACCGTTGGATGCAAAATCAAGGGTGACACCCAAGTTTTCAAAATAGTCAAAAATCAATTCAGCAATGTCTGTGTTGTCTTCAATCAAAAGAATTTTCAATGGCTTGCTCAAATGCAGACGGAAACCCTAGCAACATCATACTGCTGTTTCTCCCGGATTGTGAGAAAAATTAGTCACTGCATGATTTGGGCAGTTTACCCTTCTCGTCTCTTGACATTTCTTGGACATTGCGTCTGGCAAACTGCGCTTCGTTTCACAACACGACTCAGCTATTCCACTTGTTTTCACTTTTTTTAGGATGTTTATGATGAAACTTTTTATTGCAGCATTGATTTTCTCAACACTCATTGTGTTAACGGGATGTGGTGGGGATGGCGTGCCCGCTGATCCGGAAATTCGAGATTATTCGCAGACATTTTCGTCATTGCCAACAACGTCTATATATCCAGAAGATAATGCGCTTTCCGTAGAGAAAGAACAATTGGGTGAATTGCTATTCTGGGACCCGATTTTATCAGGCGATCAAAACGTTGCCTGCGCCTCATGCCATCATCCGGATTTTGGATGGGCAGATGGACGGCGCTTTTCCGTTGGCTCAGATGGAATTGGTCTAGGACCTGATCGATTTGGTGATGAAGTAACACCGCTTCACGCGCCCACTATTTTAAATGTTGCTTTTACTGGACTGAGTAATACAGGACCACAGGACAATTTCGTTTCAGGTGGTTATTTTTGGGATTTGCGCGCAGATACATTGGAAGAACAAGCGATCGGACCCATTAAAAACCCGGTTGAGATGCTCGGCTACAACGTAAGCGAGGATGCTATTTTCGATGAAATCATCATGCGGTTACAGGCCATTCCTGAATACGTGGATAGATTTGAACAAGCATTTGAAACCACAGATGCAATTACTGAACAAAATATTGCCAACGCCATTGCAACGTTCCAACGAAAAATAATTGCACCAAACACACGATTTGATCGATTTCTCGATGGCGAGACAGATATTTTTAGCGAGCAAGAAGTTATTGGACTCAACAAATTCATCGACGGCGGATGTTCTAGATGCCATTCCGGCCCCATGCTTTCTGACAACCTATTGCGCGATGACGATATTATCGTTGGCGATCGCGCCGTAAGAACACCAACACTGAGAGGATTATCTGCTACTGCACCATTTATGCATGACGGCTCTAGCAGTGGGCTAAACGATGCCATTTCTATCTATGAGGAAAGAGACGACATTGAAGTAACCATTGGTGATGGCGACTTTGGTGATATAGAAGTGTTTTTGAGAACACTGAATACCAATAACTTTTATCGTGCAATCCCGACCTCAGTGCCAAGCGGCTTAACTGTAGGAGGCGATATAAACTAAGTATCTGTAATGGCAAATATTGTCTAACTATTGTTTTTCAGCCATGCATGACATCAACTATTCATGTATGGCCGCCTTTCTATTGCGACCACAAGAACAATGGGAATCTGCTTGTATATCCTGATCAAACTGGCTAAATTTTAAAATAGACGACGTAAAATAAGATGACGATTTCAGTTTGCGAGAAAAAATGCTTCAAAAGTTCAGTAAAAGTATCTATCTCGCAGCGGGCTTTCTCGCAACGTTTCTTGCCGTGATCGGCATTGCATTGCCTTTGTTACCGACTACCCCCTTTGCCATAGTCGCTGCTTTTTGCTTTTCTAAAAGTTCTCCACGTTTTCATCGCATGTTGCTAAACAACCGGTTTCTCGGCCCCACGTTAAAGGCATGGGAAGAGCAAGGCTCAATCAGTCTCAAGGCAAAAATCACCTCGACTGTCATGATGTATGCGCTGGTGTCCTACCCGCTTATTTTCATAATAGAAAGCAATACTGTGCGAGCAGTCGTGCTTGGGACTATGATTTGCGTGTCAATTTATATATGGACACGACCGAATCCGTTGCCGTTACATCAAGAACCATAACGGTTCTTTCGCGTTGGCAATGCTGACAATATAAGCAAACACCGCAACGGAAAGCGCACTGAAGGTAATCTTGCTGCTCAGTGTCTTTGCGCGTTTCAGAGCAAAGCTACCGAGTATTATGTATAGCAGAAGCGCTGCTATCTTCATTAGTATCCAAGGATGATCAACTAATGCCCAGCTTCCAGCAATTACCAGTGAAATCGCCGAGAACAATAACGCGGTATCAATCATGTGCGGGATAACTTTAACCCACCGTTTTTCAAGCATAGATGCGTTTACAAATGACCAACGCAATCGCAGTATAAACAAGCTAAAACTCAAAATGACACACAATACATGGATGTACTTAATCAGCAGATAATTCATTTGCCAGTACTGGGCGCTTGAATTGATGGACTTGTATCGGATACTTGCACTGTTTCGCGCAACAAAGCGACCAATAGTGCGGGCAGAAAGGTCAAGCTCAACAACATAGAAACCAATATACCGCTTAATACGATAATCCCGACACCGCGATACAGCTCTGTACCCTCACCGGGAATTAATACTAAAGGCGCCAACCCAAATACCGTGGTTGCCGTTGACATGAGGATTGGCTTTAATCGCTTGCTTACCGCATGATGCACTGCATCCGCTACTTTCATTCCCTGTTCAATGACATTGCGCCGCGTCTGATCAACGATCAAAATGGGATTATTCACCACAGTGCCCAATAAAATCAGAAAGCCCAGCATGGTGATCATGTCGAATGGTTGATGCACCCCACCAATACCAAATACGCCTAGTGCGGCATTGATAGCGTTCACCAAAACCAGTCCAAGCAATCCACCTGCCATGCCTAAAGGCACAGTCGCGAGAATAAATAATGGATAACGCCAATGGGTAAAGATCGCAACCAACAATAGATAAATCAGTAAAATGGCAATCACAAAATTACCAGACAACGATGCGCGCGTCGCTTCTAATTGATCCGCCGCTCCACTGATACTGACTTTTATGCCTTGAGCAATCTCACCTTGACGCCACAATTCCGGGATCATCTCGTTACGCACCAACTGTTCCGCCGTTTCAAGCGCAATATTACGCGGCGGTATAATATACACAGTTACCGTTCGATTACTGTCTACTCTTCTTACAGTGTCGCTATTTTTACTTTCGACAAGATCAGCTAATGCGTTCATTGGCAGTACTTGTCGCTGTGGCGTAACGATTGGCGTGGTTGATAATTCCTCAATGGTCTGGCGATTGCCCGCACCACTGAACATGAAAATATCTACTTTGTCGTCGTTTAGAATAAATTCATCAACGTAAGCACCATCACTCATCGCCGCCACTGCAAAACCAAAATCGCTGTTGTCTATGCCTAACTCAGCAAGGCGTTGCCAACGCGGACGAATTTCTATCAACGGTTGACTAAGCGTAAGTGAACCCGGATCTGAATTAATTTGTGGATTATCAAAACGCGCTTCTGCTTCTCGATAGATTGCCTCCGCAGTGCGGTAAAGTTCGCTAACATCGTTACCTGCGATATCGACAGCAACAGCTCTAGTGCCGCCGTCATTGCTTGATATGATTGAACCTCTTGCTGAAAACGCGCGCATACTGTCATAGCTACGAAACTTCGCGGTGACAGCCTCCATCATTTTATTGATGTTGGCTGGATCAACGGGTGCACTTAAGAACCAAATGCGGCCCACTGATACCACCATTGAGTAGTATGCCAGTGGCGGCATATCCGTATTGCCTGCATTAAAGTCATCCGCATCGACATTGAGGTAGCCATTAAAATAAGCTCTGAGTTCAGTGCCAATGCGTTCCATCTCTGACAAATTGTAGCTCGGCGGCGCTATCATCATCGAAAATGCCTTGGGTTCTTCCCCTTCTGGCAAATACTCAGCAGCTGGCATCAACGCATATGCTGATCCAATAATGAGAATGATAAAGGTAGTAGCAAAAACTCGAGCACGCGTTCGCGATTCGGTGAAAAATCGCACTATCCTCAGCCAGACATTCGACAGCGAAAACGGTTTATCTTGACTGAAATCACGTTCACTGCCGATCTTTGCCAGTGCCACAGGCACGACAAAAATGGCGACTAACATCGAGGCAATAATGGCACCTGAGATTGCAATCGCGATATCCGAGTACAGTTGCCCTGCTTCCTGTGCAACGAAAAGGATCGGCGCAAACACCATCACAGTTGTCGCCGTTGATGCAAGCACGGCAGGCCAAACATCTTGTACGCCGCGCACCGCGGCTTCATATTTGCTCAATCCTTTGCGTTTAGCCTGCATAATAGATTCAAGCACAACGATGGTGTTATCCACTGTCATACCAATGGCAAAGGCAACACCCGCCAACGAAATAACATTGATGGTTCTACCAAATGCCATCAACGCCATAAAGGCGGCAATAGTGCAAAGCGGGATCCCCATGACACCTACCAAGGTCGCGCGCCCAGATCGTAAAAACAAATACATGACTAAGGTGGCCAACAAGGCGCCTATGGACAGATTGAACCATACATTTTTCAGAGAACTCGACACATATTTGACATCATCGCTTATGAGGCTGAGTGCAAGACCATTCTGTTCAAGCAACGAATCATTGAGTTCTTCAATGATGGGCAACAGTTCTTCTTTGATCGAAAGTACATTGGAACCGCTTTCACGTTGTACTGATAGCCGCAGGATCCGCTCGCCATCTGAGAACGCCAATCCTCTGGTTTCGAAGTGATCGAGTTTCACAGTCGCAATATCTTTGAGAAGAATATTTACATCATTGCGACGAAGAATAATGAGGTTCTCTAATTCAATCAGTTGTTCAAAACGCCCTACAACACGCAGCAAATAGCGGCTAGTACCGCTTTCAATATCTCCTGCAGAAGCATCTCTGTTGCGATTGCGAATCGCATTACGCACTTCACTCAAACTGATCCCACGCTGAGCCAAGCGCGATGCATCGACATTAATTTGAATTTGTCTGCGAGCGCCGCCGTGCACACGCACTTCCGACACGCCTTGCACACTCTCCATGCGCGGTCGCACAAAATCTTCGGCAAAATCTCTCAATAAATCAACGTCAAGCGACATTGGATTGCCCGGTAAGGGGGCAAGCGTAAAATGCATAAATGCATTGCTGGAGAATGAACTAGCAAGTAACCGCGGCTGATCAACATTTTCTGGATATGACGGCACTTGGCTAAGTGCATTATTTACCCGGATCAGCGCATCGTTGACATCCACGCCAAATGGAAATTCTAAGTCGATACTTGCCTCACCCATTTCCGCATAAGAGACCATACGCTGGAGATTGGGCAAACCACGTAAATAACGTTCTTGCTCAATGAGAATTTCTTTTTCTACGTCCTGTGGCGTTGCGCCCGGCCAACCTGTCTGAACGGAGATTGTGCGCACTTCCAAATCAGGTATCATTTGTACCGGGATATTCAATGACAAAGCAATGCCCAAGATCCCCGTAATTAGCACAATAACGGCCACGAGAATGCCGTGTTTGACGACAGAAGCAATCATTGCACAGCCTCGCGCGCGCCATTCACTTGCAGCACATCACCATCTCTAAGTAACTCGACACCGCTCGCAACAAACGCCTGTCCTGTCGGGGCATTTTTCACAGCAATCTGGTCTGAACGCTGCTCAACCACTTCAACTAACACGCGCCTGGCTGTGTTGTCTTTCACGATAAACACGCTGCTGCCACCATCAGGATGCATTTTCAAAGCACTGCGCGGTAACCAAATAAGCTCATTAGACTGTTCTGGCAATGCGATCTCTGCACTGGCTGACATACCAGCCAATAAGGTTGTATCTTTTGGCAAATATATGTGGCCTGTCAGCGTGCGACTTTGATTATCCGTCACAGCAACAAGTCGATCTAATTGCGCGTATAGTGGCTCGGCATTGATAAAATCAGGCTGCACTTTAGCCGAGACTGACTGACCCGCGAGCATTGCATAGTATTCTTGAGGGATTGCGACCGACAGGCGCATGTTGCCCTGCTCTATCAAAGTGTAGACAGGCGTTTGTTGTGTAACCCACTCTCCCAGGTCGGCACTTCGATTGGCAATAACCCCCTCAAATGGCGCATATAGCGTATGGCGATTGACGATTTCCTGTTGCAGCGCGACATTTGCCGTTTGCTGAACCAGTGTGGCTTCGGCTGACGCGAGGGCCGCTTTTCTCTCAGCGATGAGCGTTTGCGCAACGACTTGTTTTTTCGATAATGCAAGCACTTCCTGATAAAGCCGTTCTGCTTCATCTCGCAGCACTTGGGTAGCTGACAATGCGGCCTGTGCCTCAGATAAGGTCAGTTCAGCCAATGTCGCATCCAAAGACATCAACTTTTGCCCTTTAGTGACCTTATCACCCACTTCAACGGATAGTGTCGCTACTACCCCAGATTCAAGGACGGCCAAATCGGCATGCTGCTCTGCTTCTACCGTCCCTGTTAATCTAATTGTTTGATTGGCAGCTTCAGTTGTTGCGGGCACATAAACATCGACAGACAAAGTGTTTCTGGCATGTGCCTGTGTCGCGATAATCAGCAGCAAAAGGGAAACAAAACAAAGAGTTTGCGCGCATTTTATTTTCATTAATATCAAACGTCTTATTTAGCTTGGTCTTTTAAACGAGTGATTTTTGGCTTTCACTCACGTGGAAGAACACGGTTGTATATCACATAATAATAGCAGTTTGTTACATGAATGCCGTGAATTGCACTTTTAAACGAAAAAAGACGGGAGATAGATGCGATAAATAGCGTTTTTTTTATCGCGCAAAATAACGCGCAACTATTTACAGGAGATAGGTCACGCAGGTAACTTACTTTTTCTGGTCAGTGCAACCATTGCGGCTCTTACAGAATACTCTTCGCTAACCGCTTTCTCAAACGGGATGAAATGTGTGTTGCGTTCATTTTCTGCTGCGACAGTGATATGAAACCCTTCACCAAAGCAACTTGCCATATGCACTTTGTCTTCGGCGACATCCAAACCCAAGAAGTGGTCGCACATTGCGACGATCGCATCCATGTGATCATCATGCATATGGTCGACGATTCCTTTTACCTGCTCACTTAATGGATATGCAGAATCCCATTCTTCGTTGCTAAACCAGTAAATTTCACCAAACCCACCGATGTACCTCACACGCTCTGTTTTCAAAAGATAGAACCGAAAATCGTGGGTATTTTGGTAAGCACGCGCCTGTGGAAACAACTCAAAGTAGTGCTGTTGATGCGTTTCATTAACTTCATCGGGAAACGCATGCGCCAACACTGTCACTCTCGCATTTGCTTGGCTGTCGTTTTGTGCTGCATCGTATACGCATAGGCTAACTTTGCTGTCAGCCTTCATGTTGCGGGAATGTTGGGCGATATCGGATGCATAAATCACCAAGTCACCCTTTTCAGTCATTAAAAATGGGATGATTGACCCAAAGGGGAATCCATTCATTGAAAGACTGATTGTGCTAAGCACCCCGCTGTGCTGCTGTCGCATCAAACATCTGGCATCGAAAATATGCTGTTGTTTTTTCTCATCCATTATCTTTCTCCAAATTAAACTCTGTTGTCACATATATTCGATGGCGGTTTGGTCCTTCGCGCACTTCCCCTGAACAGTTAAAACATTCATCCAAGACGTCGGTAACAAAGACGCGTTCGGGACTGCCTTGTGCAAGCACCTGTCCATTTTTTAGCATTACAATATAGTCCGATAGGTTCGCAACGGTATTAATGTCATGATCTATGATCAATACTGTACCACCCTGTTTATTAAACTCGATGATAAGATGGTAAAGCTTTTGTCTTTGTTTAATGTCAAGCGCACTGCTAGGTTCATCAAGCAATAGACAGCAATTCTTTATATGATCAGCAGTGCCGAGTTGCAGCGTGGCACGCGCAAATTCAACCAACTGCATTTCACCCCCGGATAAGGTAGTTACGCTATCCGAAAGTTTGTGTTCAATACCCGTTTTTTCGGCTATTTCTGCAATGCGATACACTAACTGACTTTTTGAATACGCATGCGTCTCTGCCGAGATCTGCAAATAATCAAGCACGCTAAGGGCAAAACTGGTTCGTGCGCCTTGCGCAATATAGGCTCTTACTTTACTCAGATCTTCTAACGCCCACCGATCCAGTGCACATTCCTGAAACAACACATTGGATAGACCGGACTTATATTCACCTAGTAAAGCGTTGAAAAGCGTTGATTTTCCCGCACCATTAGCACCGATAATGGTGCTGATTTTCCCTGTTGGGAAAGTCACTGAAACATTTTCTATCAGACACTTTCCCTTTACAATGACGGTTAAACCTTGAGTTGTAAACACGTTATCGGATCCCTCGCTGCTTTCGAATCAACCAAATAAAAAACGGCACGCCAAGCAATGATGTCAATAACCCAATCGGTAGCTCTTCAGGCATATTAATGGTTCGCGCGGCGATATCAGCTAGTGCAACCAATCCACCGCCAACAACGGCTGCAAAAGGCAATAAAATGGAAAGCTTTGACGTCAGCAGCATACGACAAATATGGGGTACCACCAACCCGACAAAGCCAACAATCCCGGTAAAGCACACGCAAACGGCGACGATTGCTGCCGTTGCAATCAGCGACCAAAGCTTGAGTTTTTCAGTTTTTATCCCTTGCGTTCGGGCTTGCTTTTCACCCAGGGAAAGCAGTGTTAACGCGCGGCGCTGTCGCCAAAGGAAGAAAAATCCGATGACAACGACCAACAGTGTTGGCGCAAACTGCGTAAAGCCTATCCCAGCATAACTGCCCAGATTCCAAAAGGTTATTTGGCGTAGTGTCGAGTCGTCAACCAATAGAATGATTATACCAAGTAGCATTGTCGCAAGCGTATTAATGGCGACACCAGCAAGTACCAAAAGATTGGTTTGCAATTGTCCTGATTCGCCAGCGATAGCAAACAGCAAAGCAATTGAGAACACAGCGCCGAAAAATGCCATTAGCGGAATAGATAGTGAATATGGAATAAAGGCGAAGCCGATGCTGGCATTTATCCAAAAACCGATCGCAGCAAACAACGCAGAACCTGCTGATACGCCCACAATCCCGGGATCTGCTAATGGATTCTTGAACATGCTTTGCAATATCACACCGGATACCGCAAGCCCTGCACCTGTCACCATTGTCATCATCATTCGTGGCACTCTAATGTCGGTAATTATATTGACTTGAAGCTCCGTGATGGATTTTTGAAACATGACATCGAGTAGATTTACCGATGCGGGACCTACCGATATCGCGACAATGGCAATAACAGGTAAAGACAATAACGATGCAATCAACAACGTTCGCTGTTTGAGCTCATGTTTTGTTATCTGTCGTGATATTCGCGTAGCTGTCGTGGACATAGACTATTTCAATTCATTGAGCACAATTTGCATTGCATCCGCCAATCGCGGTGTCATTCCTAAAAACATGAGCGGGTCGACAATGAGAACGTTACAGCCTTTCGCAGAGGCATATAGCTTCATTGCCTGGAGGCTACATATATCTGATGTGCTCAAACCTTCCACTTGGTGAGAAGGAATGATGATTAGCTCTGGTGGCGTTACCACCAGTGTTTCTGGGGATACCGACTTGAATCCATTGACTTCTGCAAAAACATTTGTGAGTTCAAGCGTATCAAAAATGAGGTGTGGCACCGTATCTTGACCCGCTGCGCGCAGACCGTGGTCGGTCACTGACATAAGGAAGGCGACGGTGGTTTGCCGCGATTGTGTGGATTTTTTAACAATGGTAGCGATATCTTTATCGATAGATGCGATAAGGGCTTCAGACTCAGTAGCGGCATCAAGCTTAGCACCGATTTGTCTGATCATGGTGTGTAAACCGGGCACCGTTCTTGGTACATCGAATATTTCAACATTCATACCCAAACTCGAAAGCTGTTCGACAGCAGACTCAGGCCCAAAGCCCTTTGCTGCAAAAACATGAGTAGCGCCTGTAGAAATAATACCTTCGGGACTGATTTGTCTGAAATAGCCAAATTGTGGCAAGGTTGTCACCGAGGCTGGATATTGAGAACTACTGTCTACCGCTACGATTACAGATTCTCTCCCCAGCGCATAAATTGTTTCGGTTATACTGCCTCCAGCACTTGCAATCTTATATTGCTGACCAAGTACAGGAATGGAATAAAATCCAGCGCATACCATCAGACTAATTAGTACTTTTCGTATCGTCATATCACACTTCCCTTGCTCGTGATGAAAATGATTCTTGTTGTTACATAACATGTAAACTCATTACGTCGGAAAAAAATAACGGACTACTTTTACATCTTCTCTCACCAAAACTGCTCGGACCAAGCACGCCCTATCCTTGCTAAGTCTTTAAATGGTTGAATTGTTGCTCAGCCTTGAAAATGTTGCGCGGCCGCACTTTCAATAAGAATTTCATGTTGTATATCTTAATAATAATTATTATCATTTGCAATTAACGGAATATACACATATGAACAAAATGAAAAATTACAATACTGTGTTTTCAGCTTGCGCAATTGCGTCTATATGCAACTTCGCCTTCGCAGAAACAGCGGAAGATAATAACGAGAGCAATAGCGTCGAAAGAATAAGCATTTACGGTACGACGAATCCGATCCCAGTCATTGATTACCCTGGTCAAATTACCGTCATTGAGCGAGAAGAGATAGAATTTCTCAACCCAAGCACCATGTCTGATTTATTGCGAGATGTCGCCGGCGTTGAGTTTTCGGGTGGGCCAAGGCGTACGGGCGAAACGCCGAGTATAAGAGGCCGTGACGGCGAAAACGTATTAATACTGCTTGATGGCGCCCGCCAATCATTTATATCCGCGCATGATGGCAGATTTTTCTTGGACCCAGAGCTAGTGCAAGTTGCTGAAGTCGTTAAAGGCCCGGCGTCTTCCCTTTATGGTTCTGGTGCCGTTGGTGGTGTTCTTGCATTCGAGACAGCTGATGCAGCAGACTTGTTGAAAGAGGGAACCAATTTCGGACTCAAATACCGTCTTGGATATCAAGATGTAAACAACGAATCACTGCTTGGGATCACCGGGTTTGCGAAACAAAACAAACTGGACGTTATTTTTAGCTTGAGCGCGCGAAACTCTGGCGATATCGAACTGGGTTCTGGTGCAACATTGCCATCAGACGATGACATCATCACTGGATTCGCAAAAGCTTCCTATGCTGTAAATGATGCATTAACACTTGAAGTGTCCTGGCAATCGTTTACCAACGACGTGTTTGAACCGAACAACGGACAAGGATTAAACTTCGGTGATGGCGACACGCTTGATGCCAATGTTTTTAAAGATATCACCTCTGATACGTTAAGATTTGCTGGCAACTACAATCCCAAAAACAATAACTTAATCAACACAAATTTCACTCTTTACCAAGCCAATACCGATGTTGAAGAATTCGACCCAACGCTTCCACGAACCACACTTCGAGATATCGAAACGACGGGGTTTTCCGTTCGAAATGCGAGTGAATTTAACACCGACAATATCAAAACAACGCTAACGGTTGGGTTAGACTACTACAAAGATGAGCAAGTCGGCACTGATGATAATAATGTCAGCGGTACGCGCAATGGCGTACCCAACGGCGAAGCAGAATTTAGCGGTGTCTATGCACAATTAGAAGTGGATATTGACGAGCCATTGGGGTTACCTGGTAACGTCCTGATCATTCCAGGTGTGAGGTATGACAGTTTTGAAAATGAAGCACCGGGGATAAGCGAAGAACGGAACGATGATAGCGCCTTTTCACCTCGACTTGCTTTAAGCTATGGATTCAACGATGCGCTTCGTTTATTTGCTAGTTATTCTGAAGCGTTTCGCGCGCCTTCCATTAATGAGCTTTTCCTGACTGGCGTACATTTTAATGTGCCCCACCCTGTTTTGTTTAATCCGCAAATGGGTGCTTTTGTTTTCATTAATAACAACTTTGTTCCCAATCCTGACTTGGACGTCGAAGAATCAGACAACATGGAATTTGGTGTTTCATATGACGAGTCAGATATCTTTACCAAAGGTGACGTTCTGCAGGCCAAAGCGTCTTACTTTCAAAGTGACGTGAACAATTTGATTGATTTACGTGTGAATGTCACGTTTGAACCCACCTGTTTCATGCCGCCGTTTTTACCTTGCTCGGCAGGCACGTCCGACAGCTTCAATATCGCTAATGCGGAATTAGACGGATATGAACTAGAAGCAATCTACGAGAATAGCAACATTCGACTCGGAGTGACGTTTAGCACTGTGGAAGGTGAAGACTTGTCAAATGGCAGCGATTTAGGTGTACTGACACCTGACCGCCTCAACATTGACTTACGTTATAAATTGACCGAATACAGGGCAGTTGTTGGTACTCGATTGCAGTTTGCGAATGGTTTTGAGCGATTTGTATTTGATGCTGATACAAACGCCCAAGTCCTCGCCGAGTCACGCGCTGGCTACGGTGTTGTTGATATCTATTCAAGTTGGCAACCGGCGTTTCTAGATGGGTTATCGGTTAACTTTGGCGTCGACAACGTATTTGATCGAGATTACGACAGAGTGTTTTCCAATGTCAGTGAACCGGGTCGAAACGTCAATTTGACACTTAGCTACGCGCATTATTTTTAGCGGTATTGTTAACATTGCTCAAAAAAAACCGAAGGCATACCCGTCTTCGGTTTTGCCATTTAAAGTGAAGATTACTGCCAGCTGATTGGCCAATCGGCATAGTCAACATCATCCAACGGTCCCGTATTTGAATGCCCTTGCCATTTTTCAATGAACCTTTCATTTGGATCGTACATCTGGGTTTGTTTTTGTAAGTTAAACTGTCTATGACCTCGAGGATCGGCACCAACCCCAGCAAGGTACTGCCAATTCCCCCAGTTTGAAGCAACATCAAAATCAATTAATTGCTGCTCGAAATACGCTGCTCCGTATCGCCAGTCCAGGCTTAGTTCGTGCACAAGACAGCTCGCAACAAGCTGTCGTCCGCGATTGGACATAAAGCCAGTTGCGTTTAACTGACGCATGCACGCATTGACGATGGGATAAGGCGTAGTGCCGCTGGTCCACTTAGCAAAGCGCTGCGGCGCGAATGTCGTTAATGGCCGTTTGCGCCTGACGCCTTCTACTTTAAAGAGCTGACTATTGTGCTTCAGTGCATACCAGTAGAAGTATTCTCGCCATAGCAATTCAAAATAAAGCCAATAGGTCGATGCATTTGCCGTACGTTCTGCTTCATAACGCTTTAACTCATGAAATACCTGACGCGCAGATATCGAACCATTGGCCAGCCAGGCTGATAATTTACTGGAAAAACTCCAGCCATCCAGGCCATTGCGCGTCTGTTTGTATTCAGCGATATAATCCGTCTCGAAAAGATAATATTTCAACTGCGATTTGGCCGCGCTAGCACCGCCTAACAGTCTTGGGTATGCGTCGGATGCGACCACTTGCGGCAAGGATGTTGGCCAGCTTTCCTGAAATCTAATAGGTGTTGGTGGATACACATCCATGGCTTGCATTGGCTGGTCAATATCAATCATTTCCACTTTCTTTCTAAACGGCGTAAATGTATCTGGCAAGTCTGTAAGTGCAAAAGGCAATTGGCTGTTTGTAAACAGGCTGTGACTTTCTCCTGTGGTTGCTTTCATAAAGGGGAATTGCGTTTGAAGGCGTTGCCACTGCTGGCACTCATAAACACCGCTATGGTAGTTGCAAGCAATGTGTTTAATATTGTGCTCAATAACCAGATCACCAATAGCAGCGATGGGTTCACCGTATTTTACGATCAACTGTTGTCCACGCTGTTTCAATTGTTCATCTAAATCAACAAGTGATTCCATAAGAAATCGCCAGCGATGCTCGCCCATATGCGCAGACTGGTAATGGGATGCCTTAAACCACCTAGAATCAACAACAAACACACAAAGCAGACAATTGACGTCTCTGGCTAACGTGTTTAAAGGTTCATTATCGGTTACGCGTAAATCGTGTCTGAACCAAAAAAGACCGCAATTTTCTGTTTTACTTGCTTCTGTCATGTTGTTATCACTATGGGTTGATTGGGACATGTCGCCAGATATCATTGTCTCGCCAGTGTTTGATGCGTTGTTGAGGTGTGGGCCGCAATACCAAATGATCACATGATTCAGGATAGAACAGTAGGGCAACAAAATCGGTCGGAATCAACGCCGATGTTTGCTCAGGCTTTTGTGCTATCTTAACGGGGTATTCTGCTAAGGGTGCTCCGGGAGATGGCCCCCAAAACGGTTCTTGCGAGGCGGTTGATAGGCGATTCCACAATGCCTCTCTGATGGTGAGAAAAATAGGATCTCCATGCGCATCATCGATGGCAATAAGTGACCCAGTAAATCGATATTGCTCTCTGCTTTCGGTCAGATACCAAACGATAGCCGCGGGCTGCACCGATGCATTGCCAATGGAATTGTTGATGGATGGGTCTATTTCTTTTTTGTGTGCGTGAGATATGTCAGAACATTGCAATTTCGCAGAGCGTTTATCCGTTACCATTGCAAGGATATTCGAGTCAGCAATGAATCCTCTAAACACCAACGTGCGATTGCTGGGTAACCCAGCCGAATCAATCGTTGCTACCTGTAAGTAAGTACTGTGAGCTTTTGCGCGATCCCTGTGAAGGGCGCCCGCAAGCGATTGTCGCCACGGGCTCAATGGCTCTTTTAACGCTTCCGGTAGGTTTTCATGCAGTAACTTCATTACTTTGAATGATCGAATTGAGACTACTGATAAGGTTTTACTGATTTTTTCGGCGTTTGGCTCTTGCGCAATAATTAAAAATATTCAAGCAAAATAGCTTGAGCGAAATCAATAAACCGCATTCAAGAGATGTTGTCCGATATAACAGGATCTTCTATTGTGGAGAAAGGAAAACGGACAATGAATACCGTGTTTGTATGATTCTAACCCTATGAGCGTTGGAGTTTACATGACCAAACGTCACCCCTACGATAAAATTGATCGCGCCACAAGAGCCACACTGGCCAAAGCCACAGGTGGCGTGTCGCCCCATTCCATCATGGAAACCTGGATGGATTGGTCGTTGCATTTGAGTCGATCGCCAGGTCGACAGCTCGAGCTCTTTGAGCGCATAACGTCAAATGCGATGAAATTGCTGCAATACTCAATGAACTTAGCGTCTGACAAACATGCGGAACCACCATTTGCACCTAGAACAGAAGATCATCGGTTCACGGATGAAGAATGGAAAGAGTTGCCTTATGCTTTTTACGAACAGGCTTTTTTGAGCGTTCAGGATTGGTGGCAAACCGCAACCGATGAAATGCCCGGTATTGCGCCAAGAGATGCAGAACGCGCGCAGTTTCAGGTGAGACAAGCCTTAGATTTGGTCTCGCCATTTAATTTTTTCTTCACCAACCCAGAAATCATGCGTTGTACGATAAAAAAATCTGGTACTAACTTAAGTGAAGGTGCCTCGTTATTTTACCAGGATGCAATGCACACCTTTTTGCAAGATCATCAGGAGCCCCCACAAGAGTTTGAAGTCGGTACCAATCTGGCTTGTACGCCAGGGAAGATTATCTACAAAAACGACCTGTTTGAGCTTATCCAATATTCACCGACGACGAAAGTGGTCAAGGCTGAACCGATTCTCTTTGTTCCTGCATGGATAATGAAGTACTACGTATTGGATCTGTCGCCAAAAAACTCAATGGTGCGCTATTTGATATCTCAAGGATTTACCGTGTTTATGATGTCGTGGGTTAACCCCTCTGTCGAACAGAGTGAACTCGGGCTTGATGACTATCGAAAACACGGGATCATGACAGCCATCGATAAAGTAAACGACGTCATGCCAGACGCAAAGATCCACATTAACGGCTATTGCTTGGGTGGAACTTTGCTTGCAATCACTGCCGCCGAGATGAGCCGCAGACATGATGAAAGATTGGCATCAGTCACCTTGATGGCTGCGCAGGTTGATTTTGCTGAAGCTGGAGAATTGTCCTTATTCATTGATGACAGCCAGATCGCGTTTATCGAAGACTTGATGTGGACGCAGGGCTACCTTGATAGGCCACAAATGACACGGACGTTTACTACGATTCGATCCTAAGACTTGATATATGCTAGAGCGGTGCGTCGATATTTCTTAGGTGAGGATGATCTGCCTAACGACCTGATGGTTTGGAACAATGACACAACACGTATGCCTGCGCGCATGCATTCGGAATACTTAAGAGGGCTGTTTCTGGAAAACCGACTCAGCGCGGGACGCTTTGCAGTCGAAGGCAGTGTTGTTGCCTTAAAAGACATCCGGTATCCACTATTCATTGTTGGTACGGAGTCAGACCATATCGCACCCTGGCGTTCAGTATATAAAATACGGTTGTTCACCGATGGCGATTTGACCTTTGTTTTAACCAATGGTGGACACAATAGCGGTATTCTAAGTGAGCCAGGCCATCGACGACGTCACTATCGCATTGGATACCGCCCTGCTGATTCTAATTATGTAGCGCCCGACAAATGGTTAGACAAAACGCCTACAACGAATGGCTCTTGGTGGCCTGCCATGGTTGATTGGCTAAATGATCATTCTACCGATTCTACAGACCCACCTGCATTAGGCGGTAAAAAAAACAATAAGAAATTACCTGCCGCACCAGGAGAATACATTCACATGGTGTAAATGTGCTACGATTAAACGAAAACATTATGAAGCCAGTTTCTATTGAAAATGCCGAACATTACATATGGGGTGACAACTGTGATGGCTGGCATCTCGTCA
>JBCDMA010000045.1:0-17545 GCA_038744645.1 Pseudomonadota bacterium
AAATCATAATAATTATTATAAATATTAATAACTTATGTATAATTCGAGTATGGATTAGGGTGTGAGGCGCGAAGTTGTTAGAGATAAATGGTTTTTTAAACCACTGTAGTTAGTTATTTTGGCTAAAAGTTAGCGCTTTTTCTTGAGCTGCTTTGACTTGTGCTAATGCGTCAAGCAATAGAGAGGGGTTTGTGTTCTGTTTTGGGCACTCTTGGGTCAAGTACCTTCTCCAAATTTTTCCACCGGGTTGGCCGTGAAATAAGCCTAACATATGCCGCGCTATAAACCATACTTTGGCACCTTTACTCACTTCTTGTTCTGCATATGCGGTCATTTTAGATACTACTTGTTCTCGCGTTTTTGTGGTGTCTTGAGGAAGCGCAAACAACCGATGATCGACATCGGCAATGATGTACGGGTTTGTATACACCTCTCGTCCTAGCATAACGCCGTCAACGTATTGCAAATGCTCGACTGCTGAATCGATGCTTTTTATTCCACCGTTTATACCAATTTTTAATTGAGGGAACTGCTTTTTTAAGTCGTAAACACGCTGATAGTTTAGCGGCGGAATATCTCGGTTTTGTTTAGGGCTCAACCCATTTAACCACGCTTTTCTCGCATGAATAATAAAGTGCAGACAACCAGCAGCCTGTACTTTGTCTACAAATTCAAACAGACCAGCATCGTCATCCATATCATCAATTCCGATCCTGCATTTTACTGTGATTGGAATGTCCACTGCGCTTGTCATTGCATCAACACAATGAGCGACAATCTCGGGAGTCGCCATTAAACATGCACCGAAGCTTCCATTTTTCACGCGATCAGACGGGCAACCCACATTAATATTGATTTCATCATAACCTCGCGTTTGCGCGATTACTGCGCACTTTGACATTGCTTCCGGATCGCTGCCACCAAGTTGCAATACGATGGGATGCTCGGCGTCATCAAACGCTAAATAGTCTCCTTTGCCATGCAATATCGCACCAGTCGTTACCATTTCCGTATAGAGCACTGACTCTGTACTTAATTGGCGCAGAAAATAGCGACAATGACGATCCGTCCAGTCGAGCATGGGCGCAACGGCGAATTTATGGTTGATAGTTTGACTTCTACTTTGCATTTATTTTAAAAAACACGGTTATTGATAAAAACGGATCTAAAAAGAGAACCTTCGCGCTTGGCGGCGGAAAGTGCCCAATGCGGCCGCAGTATATTCGATAGCAAATTATTCTCAACAACAACTGATGAATTCAAAGCAATGTACACCCTGTCATATGGTTGTTGATGCGAAATTTTATGTTTCCGTTTACAATAAAGCATTAAGAATTAACGTTTTATCGAAGATGAACTGGAATTTGCGGTCATTAGTTATATTCCCTATCCATCTCTTTGTTCAGCTATTTAATATGGGATTTTGGGGGACGCTTGTCATACTGTGTGGAATTATTAGATTCGTTGTACCTATAAAGAGTATTGGCTCTGTTCTGCTCAGAGTTATGCATCGTATGTATTTCTCGTTTGGTATTATCAGCGTGGCACTTATAAAGCTGTTCAACCGCATCGAGATTAAAGTTGATATAGACAAGCCTTTATCAAAGCAAAAATGGTATCTCATTACTGCCAATCACTCTAGCTATCTGGATATCATCATATTAATCAACTTTTGTGCGCCTCGTATTCCACCACCAAAATTTTTTCTGAAAAAAGAGCTGATATGGACACCATTTGTCGGCCTTGCTGCTTGGGCAATGGATATGCCATTCATGCAAAGATACAGCAAAGAATTCATTGAGAAAAATCCACACCTAAAAGGCAAAGACATAGAAACAACAAAGCAGTCGTGCAGTAAGTATGTGGATTCACCCACAACTGTGATCAACTTTGTAGAGGGCACGCGTTTCACTCAAGAAAAACGCGTAGTGACCAAAAGCCCGTTTTCTTATCTGCTGCGACCAAAGGCAGGTGGGATTGCATTTACATTGGCTGTTATGGGTGATTTGTTCAGCCACATTCTCGATGTTTCTATTGCATATCCCAATGCTAAACACCCGATGGTGGACATGCTCAAAGGTGAGTTGACCGAGATAATAATCGATGTGAGAAGGCTTGATGTCGCAGACAACATTATCGGAGACTATTTTGACGATGCTGGATTTCGTAGCCAATTTCAGCGATGGTTAAACGAACTATGGACATCGAAAGATGCAAGAATGCGTTCATGGATGAGTTAATACTGATATGAATACACCTAACATTGATTTTAGCCATCTCATTCTGGCGCTGCTTAAATACATCGGTATAGGCAAGGCTGAACCGGATTCATTGGCTTATCAAGCAACAAGCATTATCGCTTTGGCTGCGTTGAGCCTCGTTGTTTGGGTGATTTTTAGGTTGTTGGTCACAATAAAATTACAAAAGCTCATTGTGCATAGTAAAGGCAATTGGGATGATCATCTCAGTGACGTAGGCTTTTTTAGACGGTTGGCCAATCTAACACCTGGGATCTTTATTGCATACGCAAACCCCTTGTTAAACTCGATGGACAGCTTTGCGTTTAAGTTCTTTTACTATCTATCCGCGTTATACGTCATTACCGTCAGTTACTTAGCTTTTCAGTCCTTGCTGTCGGGCATCGACAGGATTTATCAAGACACGCGATTTGCTAAAAAAGCGCCGATAACCGGCTTCATCCAAGTCGGTAGACTTATCACGACGCTTATCGTTGTCTTTTTAGTGCTTTCGCTGTTATTGGGTCAAAGCCCAATCTATTTACTATCCGGTTTGACTGCAATTGCTGCGGTGCTTCTGCTTATTTTTCGCGACACCATTCTCGGCTTTGTCTCAGGGATTCAGATTGCTGCCAATCGCATGTTCAACACAGGCGACTGGATAGAAATGCCAAAATATGACATCAATGGCGAGATTCTTGAAATTGGATTAACCATCGTAAAAGTTCAGAATTGGGACAAAACGATATCAACGATTCCGACCTTTGCACTAACAACAGAAGCAGTGAAAAATTGGCGTGGAATGCAGTTGAACAAAGGCAGACGAATCAAGCGCACCCTGCAGATTGATGTTAGTTCTATTGCAATCGCTACGGATGAAGATATGCAATCTTGGTCAAAACTCAACTTGCTCACCGACTACATAAAAGAAAAAAGCGATCCGTTGGACGAAAACCAAAGAGACTCAGAACACCATAACAACGATATGGTAAACGGGCATTATTTGACCAATGTAGGTATCTTTAGAGCCTATATTGAAAACTACCTTAAAAGCCACCCAGACATACGCCAAGATCTCATTTGCATGGTCAGGCATTTGACTCCCAATGAAGTAGGTTTGCCCATCGAAGTATATTGTTTTGCTGCGGATACAAATTGGGTGAATTATGAACGCATACAATCGGATATCTTTGATCACTTGTTTGCGATCCTGCCAATGTTCCGTTTGAGAGCCTATCAGCGAATCACAAATGAAAAAAGGTGACAGAGATTGTCACCTTTTTTCGCTTTATCCCATCTATTCTTGGTATGAACACCAGGATGTATATTTTCGCTTATTAGCTCATCGCGTATAGCATCAATGCACTGATTGCGACGCCAGATATTCCCATGAATCCGTATTCCACTCGCTCTTTCATTGCTTCTTGACCTTGTTTGGTCGATATCGAGGCCATAATGATACAGCTTAGTCCTAATATGAATGCCAACATCATAGTGCCAAACTTTAATCCAAAAAGAATATCGTACATAATTTACCCTAAACTGAATTGTCTTAACTGTGGCTGAAAACCACTTTTATATACAAGAAAACGAGGCGTATTATACGTGTTCTCTTGCTAATTAGCCATGATACTTAGGTCGTTTAGCCGCTTCAGCCCGACAGAAACCCATGATCCATATCAAAAAACAAGCATAGTCTTAATGGTCTTCGGCAGATTACGAAGTCGCTACACTTTTCTATAATTATTTCTTTGATTAATAACGATTTGCCTTGTATCGGCAGACTACGGGCATATGAAAAATAATGGAGTTGACTCGATGCCCTTTGAAAAATTTACTGTTGTGGGATTAGGTTGGCTTGGCAGAAGCTTTGCCGAAACTGCCTTGCAAAGAGGACATTCAGTATACGGTACAGTAAGAACCAAGGAAAAAGCCGAACGGCTGGCAACTGCATTGTCGACACATGTTACCGAAGTAGATTGCTATTCGCCGACGCCTGGAACGGATTTCAAAACGCTGTTTGAGGGAAGGATTGCAATTATCAATATAGCCGCCGGAAGGCGTCAACTCGATGCTTACTCATACAGCAATGCAATTGCTAACTTAGTAACAAAAATACTCGAAGGCGGCGCTGAAAAACTCATTTTTGTTAGCACTACCTCTGTTTTTGGCGACCATATAGGAAAAATAGCCAATCAAACAGCACTATCACCAACCACTGAATCCGGCAGAGCTCACGCTACTATCGAGCGTTTTCTGTTTGATAACTTTGATGAGCAAACCTGTGTACTGCGCCTTGCAGGCCTAGTTGGTCCAAATACTGATACTAGTGTAGAAAATAACTACCGGCATCCGATTTTTAGTTTGGTGAAAAGAGGTGTGGTGTTCGCTTCAAATCAACCTGTCAACTTAATCCACAAAGACGACGTTATCGACAGTCTTTTTGCCGCGGCAAAAACAAAGCATGCTGTGGGTGCCTTGAATCTTTGCGCTACTGAACACCCAACAAAATATGACTATTACAGCTGGTGTGCAAACAAGTTAATGCTTGAAACGCCGCGGTTTGAGAAAACGTTAGGCGTCGGTCGGTACGTAGACGCAAGTGAAACGTTGCGGTTACTGGATTTGACGCTTAAGTATCCAAGCCCCTATGACATGCTACCCGATTAATGCAAACCCAAAATACTTTAGCGCAACGGTGTTGACAAAGATAACCAGCAGAATGATTGGCACAAAAGTACAAAGCGAAAAACTGACATATTTTTCCAAGATGCTGTTTTTGTATCCTTCTGCTCCTAATTCGGCTTCGTGATTGAAGCCTTTATTTTTCCATCGATAAGAAACGAACAAACAAATGAGTAGCCCATTAAGCGGCAGAATGGTGTCGTAAAACACATCATAAACCAGGTCAAAAAATGATTTTTGTGCGCCGGCATATGAAATAAAAGAGCTGAAAAAGTCAACGAAGCCAAATGATAATGCGCAAAACACTGAAAACACAATCAACAAAACGCCACACAATAACAACGCCCCTTTTCGTGGCACACCCCTTTCACTCATCACAGACGCAACCGGTACTTCAAAAATGGAGACCAGTGATGTTATCGCGGCAAAAAATACTAATAAGAAAAAGAAGCTAGCTACGACACTAGCGCCTGTGTAGGTCAGGCTTTCCTGTAAAGCGAGGAAAATTTGTGGCAAATACGAGAAAATCATACTGATAGAGCTTTCACTGAGCTCTTCAGGATTGACCTCTGGATTAAACGAAAAAATCGCTGGCAATATCATCAATCCAGCGGTGAATGCAACGGCGGTATCAGTTAACGCAACGAGTTTTGCAGACTCTGGTAAGTTGGCTTTTTTGTTGATGTAGCTACCATAAGTGATCATTATCCCCATTCCTAAGGAGAGAGAAAAGAACGCTTGTGACAATGCACCATTCACTACACCAGCGTTAATTTTTGAAAATTCAGGTATCAAATAATATTGCAACCCGGCGAAGGCATTGTCCCTCATAAGCACAAATGCAACCAGTGCCAATAACATAACGAAAAGTGCTGGCATTAGTATTTTGGCTGCACGCTCAATGCCCTCTCTTACGCCGCCTTGAAGAATCAAATATACGATTAACAGCACGACAGCCATGTAACCAAAAAGACTGTAGCTATTGATAAAAAGGCCAAACGTTTCTGGCTGCGCTAATTTGTCGAGGTTGCCGACCACTGATTCAACAAGATAACCAAAAATCCACACAGTTATCACGAGGTAAAAAACGGCAATCATAAAGGGTGTGATGATCGAAAGCGCTCCGGCCATACTCCACAATTTGTTACCTTCGGTGAGGCTTTTATACGCACCATAGGGATCTTTCTGCGAGGCCCTGCCGAGAGACATTTCAGCTATCATCACCGGTAAACACACAAAAAACACAAATATCGCGTACATAAGCAAAAACGCACCGCCACCATTCTTTGCAGCACCGACAGGAAAACCGACGAGGTTACCTATGCCTACAGCTGATCCTGCAGCAGCCAATATGAAGCCCAATTTAGAGCCAAATTGTTCGCGAGATCCGGCCATACTTTTCCCTTTACATATATTTTTTATTCTTTCGCAGCGAACGCGCACTGAGCCTTATTCAATAAACACTATTCAATCAACAGCATGCAACCAACATTGAAGCATATGTTTGATCCGATGTTATCAGTCAATATCCGCTTTGTCTGCTTTTTGTTTGGCTCACCAGGGAATGGTATTACCATCGTAATCAATGTATCTGGGAGAGTCCTCGGGGTTTGAATCACGACAAAGGTACACGAAACGCTCAGCTGTGAATTCCGTAGTGAAGAGCTTTTCAGGTTTTACATTTGCTTGAAAAGGCTTGGACAGTTCTGTGTCGACAGTGCCGGGGTGATAACTGACAAGGCACGTTTTCGGTGCCCTTCTAGCGTATTCCACGGCAGCCGTTTTGATCATCATGTTAAGCGCAGCCTTTGAACTTCGATACCCGTACCATCCGCCTAAACGATTATCCGATATGCTGCCCACACGCGCGCTGATAATGCCAATACTTGAGGCATTTTTACTCATGACGTTGACCAAGTATTTGAGCCATAAACTCGGAATTATCGTGTTGATATTAAAATACCGCTCAAACGCCTCTACGTTAATATCTTCGAGGCGTTTTTCCGGTTTCAACTTTGACAGCTGTTGTTCAAAGTCGTGCAAGACACCGGTGCAGATGTACACTTCAGTTAGCTTTACGTTGTCATCCTCGATTTGACTAACCAATGACTTGATAGAACGTTCTGAGTAGTCAAGCTGCTTAGAAATAACGCCGTCGTTGTCTAGTGACAAATACTTGCGAGAGGCTACATAAAGGCAATCTCCGGGCTGTTTAGTGTTGCATATTTCACTAAATACAGCTTTGCCAATTCCGCCGCTTGCGCCGATTACTAGCATACTTCTATTCATCGCAGTTTTCTCTCGCAAGGTGATTGTCCATAAACATCGGTGCGTTTTTTTCCTGTCAGCAAGTAAGAAATTCTGTAGCGGTGTCGAGCAAAGATTTTGTATCCCGCATCTGCAACTAAACGAATGATAGGCCATCGCAAAGGCGCATAAAGCCAGCCAACGCCTACAAGACTCCATGCTTTGTGTGTAACATCCAATCCCCTATATACTTTGCCGTACTCATCAATGGCATGGATCCTTTCGTTAAGGGAATGCCAGTCTAGATCGGGAAATTTCATTCGGAAATCACTTTTATAAATATCCTCAAATTCGAGTTTTCCCTCTGCATTTCGCTTTTTCAATAAGTTGATTTCTTTTACGCAAAGTGGGCAGTTGCCATCATAGAAGATAGTGAATGCCATACACCCTCTCAGTTAGGTCTTTTAATCACTTAGGAATTAATACGTTGAACACAAAATTTGGTTGACTTGAAATATCCAAGATTGACTGCACAATTATAGGAAATAACGGTTGAGAAAGTATAAGTAATGGCGACAGAAAAAATTACACTCGCAGGTGGCTGTTTTTGGTGCATTGAATCTGCATTCAATCAAGTTGAAGGCGTGATAAGCGCTTATTCAGGTTATGCAAATGGCGAGATGGAAAACCCGACGTACGAAGCTGTTTGTAACGGCAATACAGGTCATGCAGAAGTAGTACAAGTCACTTTCGATGACGAAAAGATTAGTCGTAGAGAAATTCTTGAGATCTTTTATGCGCTTCACGACCCTACGCAGCTTAACCGACAGGGTAATGACGTAGGCACGCAATACAGAGGCGGTATCTATTACGTGAGTGAAGAACAAAAACGCGATGCCGAAGACATAGTGCAAGAAATCGAATCTGAGCAAATCTACTCGTCACAAGTAGTGACTGAAATCGCACCTTTAAGAAACTACTACCAAGCTGAAAACTACCATCAGGGGTACGCAGACAACAATCCTCAAAATGGTTACTGCGCGATGGTGGTTGCACCTAAACTAGCAAAGTTTAAAAAGACATTTGCGTCCAAATTGAAAGCCTAACCGTGTCCGGTAAGGAAGAGCTGACTGGGTTTACAACACTTGTTGGTTGATTCATTCTTTTGCCCAACGCAATCCGGATATGGTGATATAGTTTTTGTTCATCGCATTTTGTCGTAATTTCGGTGAAATAAACAAACAAGAGTGAGTAGCGCAATTTCTATAAACTTACCGATAGTTGTTGCAGGTCCAATGCTCAGGCATGTTGCAAAAGATCAAGTCATTGTATGGTTTGTGACTTCCAGCGACTGTGACGTTGAATTCTTGCTTAACGCAACCGTTGTTGAAAACAAGAGCACTTTCCATTCGAAATGGCAGGTAGGCATACGCTGTTTTATCCATACTGTTCGCGCAATGCTGAATCCCCTGTCATTGGAAGATGGCAAACGGTATACCTACGACATCAAGGCGTTACTTGATGGTGAGACAACGCTATTTAGTCAGCTCGTGCCGGAAATGATATATCCGTCACAGCCATCATTTAGTTTTGTTTTTAAATCAACTATCACCAATGTTATCCATGGTTCATGTCGAAAACCACACTATGTGTCACCGGATAGTCTTCCTCAACTCGCAAAGCTTGTTGCACCTGAGTCAGATATGCTGGAACAAGATGATGCAGTGGTCGCAAAAAATACAAAGAATGAACGGCCTGATCTCGTCATCTTTACTGGCGATCAGGTTTACGTTGACGATGTTGCAGGACCGATGTTACACGCCATTCAGCAGTGTATTCAGCTATTGGGACTCTATGATGAAGACCTGGAAGGCAGCACTATAACCAATTCAAAAGATCTTATTGGTCATCCATGTACCTTTTATCGGCGCAACCAACTTCTGCCTGAAAAGGACGACAACGAAGACTTGGAAAAAGTGTTCTTTAAGGGCAAGAAGAAGCCCATATTCACCTCGGTAAATGCGGACAACCATCTTATTGCCTTGAACGAAATGCTGTCGTTATATTTTCTTGCATGGTCATCTCGTCTTTGGCCGCTGATCGATCTATCAGCACCGACATTAGAACCCATTTTTGAAGAACGCTACGCCACTGAAAAAGTGGCCATCGAATCTTTTTGTGAAGGCTTGCAGGAGGTTGAAAAGGCACTGGCACATGTTCCTGTTTACATGATTTTTGACGACCATGATATTACGGATGACTGGAATCTAACGCGCGGTTGGGAAGAGTTTGTTTATGGCAACCCTTATTCGAAACGCATCATTGGAAACGCACTTTTTGCTTATTTCTTGTGTCAAGGCACAGGGAATCCGAACGAGCAACTTGAAACTTTGTTCAAATCATCTCAACGGTATCTTTCAGGTGGTAAAATCAATGGTCATGATGCCTTTATAGACCAATTACTTGAATTTTCAGAGTGGCATTATCGGTTAGATACAAATCCGCCAATTCAGGTGTTGGATACTCGAACGCAGCGCTGGCGCTCTGAATCAAATGCGAATAAACCGTCGGGGTTGATGGATTGGGAAGGACTTTGTGAGTTACAGCAACAGGTGATAGGCAAGGAATCCGTGATCATTGTATCCGCAGCGCCGATGTACGGTGTCAAGTTAATCGAGGCTATTCAGCGTCTGTTCACCTTTTTTGGCGGCGCGTTAGTCGTCGATGCTGAAAACTGGATGGCTCATAGAGGCACGGCAAATGTGATGTTGAACATATTCCGCCATCAAAAAACACCGCCTAGCTTTATTGTTTTATCCGGCGATGTACATTATTCGTTCGTTTATGATATCACCCTTCGATTTCGCAAAAACAGTCCGAAGATACTCCAGTTTACCTGCTCTGGTATCCACAATGAGTTTCCAAATAAACTACTGCGATGGTTTGACCGACTTAACCACTTTTTATATAGCCACAGATCGCCGCTAAACTTCTTGACGAAACGTCGAAACATGAGCATTAGAGAACGAGATCCAGAAGGATTCAATGGTAACCTTGTCAACAAATGCGCATTGGGTCTTTTGCAACTCAATGACGATGGCACGGAAAAAAGTTGCAAGCTGATATTGGCTGACGGAAAGACAATCGCTTTTTCAAAGCCATAGTTTTTGGATAGGTGGGGTAATACACCTCAACCGCAGAATAGCACTGCTTTATATTTTGCAAATAGCCCTTATTATGTGTTTTAAGGTCAGTCAGACCTCTACTAACGAATCCCCTAAAAGAGACAAAACATTGCGTATAGCTATTTTCTACGGTTCGACCACATGCTACACAGAAATGGCAGGCGAAAAGATCCAACAGCAACTCGAGACATTGCTAGAGACCAAAATCGATCTTTTCAATATAGAAAATACTGCGCTCGCTCGTGCACAGCAGTACGACATTATTATATTCGGGATCTCCACCTGGGATTTTGGTGAGCTACAAGAAGATTGGGAATCCTCCTGGGAAGACATCAAAGATTTGCAGCTGACCGGCAAGGCGGTTGCGTTATATGGTTTGGGCGATCAGCTGGGTTATGCTGATTGGTTTCAAGATGCCCTCGGTATGCTGTATGAGGCACTGTTACCGCTACACGTCAATATTATTGGTTTTTGGCCGACCAGTGGTTACGAATACACGGCATCGAAAGCCGAAATTGGCGATGGCGAATTCTTTGTTGGCTTGAGTCTAGATGATGAAAATCAATATGAAGATACCGATGACCGCATTGAACAATGGTGTAATCAACTGATTGAAGAGCTTAATCAGTTAAGTGAGTAGAGCAACTGCCGCGAAATCTCCGCCAGCGCCTGATTGCATACGAATTCTACAAAAAACACAGTAAGCAATTGGCAAATACAACCAATTCGATATATCATGAAATTGATAATAAAAATAAGATGTACTAGAACAAGAGAAATAAGAAAGAGCAAAAATGAAGAGAAAAAAGCACGCCGCCGGTGACGATGACGCCCAAATTGACATGACACCGATGCTTGACATCGTATTTATTATGTTGATTTTCTTTATCGTTACGACCACATTCTCATCAGAGAAGGGACTCATCGGTAATAGACCAAAGAATGACCAGGCACAACAAACGCCTTCTAAAGCACTATCGATAAGAATTGACCAAAACGGCGAGATTCAAATGGGTGGCCGCATCGTCGACATTCGACGTGTTGTAGCAAACACCCAGACATATCTCGCTGAAAATGCGACTGAGTCTGCTGCGATTCAAGCGCATGAAGAAACGGAACATGGCATCGTGGTTGAAGTCATGGACCAAGTTAAAATCGCAGGTATTAGAAACGTATCGGTGCTGGTTAAAAAAGACTAGCCCTTAAAAGAATGAAGAAAAGCCGGTAGTAACCGGCTTTTTTTATATTTGAAGGTTTCTATACGCTCTGATTGAGACGTGCTTGCTTTTTGTCCCTGATCAACACCCATAAGATGCTAACGAGATTGCTTATATTAAAAATAGTCCCGAAGATACTGCCCACCATAATGGCATAAACCAATCCCAATATTTCTGCAAATATGAACCATCGACGCACTTGGTCCGCACTCGTAAAAACAATTGAACCTACGGTAAAAATCAAAGAACTCGCATAGGCTATCAAAATGATCCAAGGGCTATCGATGATCCACCATTCATAAGCAAAGAACACAACATTTAACGCGACAAAAATGAACAAGACGGAATTGCCTCGGTAATATATGGCAATAAGGTTTCTCACGCAGGCGAGAACGCAAGCAACCGTCGCAGCAAGTGCTTCAAGCAGGAAAAAGTGAACGCTAACGGATGCTAATGCCAACGCAGATATCAATCTGTAGCGATTAACATCTCGTTGGCGATAGCCAATAAAATTGATGACAACAGCGACAGCACCAAAAACCTCAGCAATTATTCGTGTTTCGTCAAACAACCTAGTGTCTCTTTTTAGAAATTAGTGTCGCGTATACGCCAATTTAACGGGCGTAACTTGGAGAGCCGGACTTCAATGATATTACGATAAGTAATACTTACCTAAGCTTGTTGGCGTTCAAACCATTCACTATAAGTGAGGTCGAAGCTTTCATCAATGCAATCTGCCGGATAAGCGTACAATCCAAACTTATCGGTTTCCTGATGAATGAGGATAATTGCAAACTTTGGCATCTTGCTAATGGTGTTTCTCATGGGATCCCAAATAGGGACGCGATATTTCCCCAGTTTCAATATGGGAACGCTATAACCATAAATTGAAGTGTAATAATCAGCCACGGGATTTGGGATGATGGCATAGATGGAATGCATTGGAATATTGATTTGAACACCGTCCCACCAGAATCGCGAAATCTGCACATTGTCATAAAGGCGTTTAACGCTTTCAGGCACTTCAAGACCCATGTGCACTCCTCAGTTGCTTGCCGTTGGTGGTAATAAAAGTTCTTATACATAAATATATCCACCGATATTCGGCAAAACTTTAGAATTTTTGCAATTTAATCATCTCCAATGCAACTTGCTGTGGCTTTACGGGAAGGTACTTCTTTAATGGGCCAATCATCAAAAAATGCAATGCGTTGACTATTTTTGCCGTTGTCTCTTCCAAAGGCCTGTATTCGTCTCTTTTCCCATCGAGCAATGGCGGCTGAACCGCGGCAGGACTTGCCAAGTGCGGCATCGTTAGTATGGCGTTTTCCAACTCCCCTTTAACGCGCAGGTAGAAATTTCTGCTTTTCGCATTTGCACCGATCGATGAAATCCACACAAAGCTCTTTGCGCGTTGCGCACCCGACATCTGAGCGGCAGCGTGAACAAATTCAAAGTCAACGCGCCTAAACGCCTCTTTACTGCCTGCTTTTTTCATTGTTGTGCCAAGACAGCAATACACGTGGTCTACGGTAAAATACCCTTGATAGTCTTGCAAAAAATCAAAGTCAATCACAATGGCTTCTAGTTTAGAGAACGGGTCGTTGAAGTGTTTATTAGCAAGTGGCGCTCTAACCAAACAGGTGATCTTTGTATATCTATCATCCTGGCAAAGTGTGTTAACCAATGCGCGACCTACTAGGCCATTTGCACCTAAGATGATGGCGGTGTTTTTGTTGGTCATTCAACGTATAACGCTAATTATGTATATAACAGCAGTTTAGGATTAACATACCATACGGCCTAGTGAATAATAGTTAACGAAGCGCCTCAGCTGATCGCTCATTACATAACGAAGGATTTATGGCATCAATTAGTTTTAAAGATATTCAAACTGCTCAGGAAAACATTGCTGATATCGTTTACAAAACGCCAATCACATCGTCAACACTGCTCAATGATTGGTTAGGTCATGACGTGTTTTTTAAGCTTGAGTGCTTTCAGAAAACAGGGTCATTTAAACTACGAGGTGCGACAAATTTTCTGCGCTCTCATTATCGACAACACGGTAGTTATCCGGCGTCGATTCTCGCCAACTCCTCTGGTAATCATGCACAAGCCGTTGCCTATATTGGTGGCAAGCACAATTTACCTGTCAAGATTTTTGCAAGTAAAAGCATATCGCCAATTAAAGCGGCTGCGACGAAACACTACGGTGCATCATTAAATTTGTTTGAGAACAGATTACTTGCCGATGACGCCGTTCAAAAAGAATTTGAAGACTCAAGAGATGCTGTGTGGATCCCACCCTTTAATCATCCTTGCGTCATTGCAGGCCAAGGGACTGCAGCCACAGAGGGACTGACTGAACTCGACGATATAGATGCATTGATGATACCTTGTGGCGGTGGCGGACTTGCCGCAAGTACTGTCATCGCCACGCGCCGTCTTTCATCCAAAGCACAAGTCATTGCGGCTGAACCACTTGCTGCCAATGATGCGGCGCAGTCATTGCGTAAAGGGAAAATAGTGACGCTTGATAAAACGCCTGAAACACTTGCAGACGGTGCAGCTACGCCTGCGGTAGGCGAATACACCTTTCCTTTACTTCAACAACTAGACGACCTAATTGAGGTTGATGAAACAATGATCGTTTATTGGACTCAGTGGCTACAACACTTATTGAAAGTACATATTGAACCAACTTGTGCTATGACCATGCACGCTGTCACCACCTGGTTGGGAAAGCAAAAATCAAAAAAACGCGTATTAGTCATCATTACAGGTGGCAATATAAGCGCCAAGAACATGCAGAAAATATGGCAACAGGATCACTTGAACAACATTCCATCATTGAATTGATGGTTACACAAACAAAATGAATGACGTGATCGATTAAAGGAAAATAAATGACAAGACGCTTCTTTTTTATCCTCATCACCTTGTGTTTCTCTTTCAACGTATATTCAGAGAGTATTCATTTTATAAATGCCAAGGGGTACACGCTTGCCGATAAAGGTGAAATGCGTTCCTTTTCAGAGATGCTGATCAGTGATGATAAAATTGTAGCGATTGGGAATGATCTAAAGCCTCAAAATGAAAGCAAGACTGTTAATCTACAAAATAAAGTTATGCTACCTGGGATCATTGATGCACACGGCCATTTGATTGGCTTGGGTGAAAACCTAACAAGAGTAGATTTAAGAAACGCCACCAGTGAAGAAAATGCGGTCAAACTCATTGAAAACTTCATCGGTAATGAAGGCGCTTCAAATGGCAGCAAGTGGGTCATCGGCCGAGGATGGAATCAAGTCACTTGGGATGGTAATAACGGATTCCCAACAAAAGCAAGTCTAGACAAAGCATTTCCCGATCGCCCAGTTTATCTTACCCGCATCGATGGACATGCCGCTTGGGTAAATTCAAAAGCACTTGAATTGGCGGGCATTACTAGTAGCAGCATCTCACCTCCTGGAGGCGAGATTATCAAAGATAAAAACGGTGAAGCCACGGGTGTTTTAATTGACAACGCCATGTATCCGGTTGAAACCCTAATACCCGCGACGACCGTCGACGATTTGATTTATCAACTCAATACGGCGCAAGCGCATTTGTTAAGCCTAGGGATCACAAGCATGCACGATGCGGGTATTGGACAAACGGTGCGCAATATTTTCATCAACCGAGCTGAGAAAGGCCTATTGAATCTGCGCATTTACGCCATGCTCGCGGCAACCGACCCGAATATCGATCTGATGTTACAAGAAGGACATTTTGAAGACGAGCAGGGTTTCTTGAGTATTCGATCAGTGAAAGCCTATGGCGATGGTGCACTGGGCAGTCGAGGTGCTGCATTATTGGCACCGTATTCTGATGATCCAGATAATTCTGGTTTACTGGTCACCAAAGAGGAGCAGCTACCGACCCTTTTTGATTTGGTCGTTGGCAATGACTTTCAGCTTAATTTTCACGCCATTGGAGACAGAGCGAATCGGCTCGCTTTGTATCACTTCAAACAAGCATTTGAACAATTTCCAGACAATGACCAACGACATCGCATTGAACATGCGCAAGTCGTTGCCGTAGAAGATATTCCATTATTTGTGAAGTACGGCGTCATTCCATCCATGCAACCAACACATGCAACAAGCGACATGAATATGGCCGAAGATCGCATCGGCGCAGATCGTTTAAAAGGCGCTTACGCTTGGCAAACGTTTTTACAACAAGGCAGCAGAATTGCCTTTGGGAGTGATTTTCCAGTAGAACTGGCTAACCCATTTCACGGTTTGCATGCTGCAGTGACTCGGCAAGATAGCAACATGCTACCAACAGGTGGTTGGATAGCCGAAGAATCAATCAGCATCGAACAAGCATTTCGTGCATTCACATTGGACGCAGCGTATGCCGCATTTCAAGAAGATATAATCGGCACACTGGCGGTTGGAAAAAAGGCTGACTTTATCGTTATCGATAGAGACATTTTTAACATCCCACCAACTGAAATAAGGTCTACACAAGTGTTACAGACTTGGGTCAACGGGCAACTTGTTTACATGGCAGAGCAAGGTGCTGGAATCGAGTAAGGCATTGTCATGTATAAACAATCTTGCATTTGTTTTACATGAGGTGGCCAAGGCGCCTCTTTAAATCCAAACGTTTGGTATGACTTTATTGCCACTTCGTTTGACCTATACACAAAAAGTGAAATGGCTTTAAAGTTTGCCAACGATGACGCTTTGTAAATCAAATGGTTTAGCAATTTGTATGACAGTCCTTTACCTCGATAATCGGGGTGAATCGCTAACCTCCCTAAGTGCAATGATTCCGGCAGCAGTTGGAATTGGCCAAAAGCAACAACGTTCTCGCCACTGTCGCACAAAGCAAAGAATTGGTATCCTGACTTACTAAGATTTAAATGAAGCTCTTCTGGCGTGCTCGGATAGTCTAGTCTAGGGCCAGCCCAGGTTGTAAACGCCTCTGGATCTCTAAACCACTCAAACAGTTGTTTGGTATGATTAATACTTGCTGGCTGCAGAAAATACCCCGAGTCATCGAGGCTTACTGATACAGCGTTTTGATCCATCGTTCGGTTGTTGTAAATCGCCATGACCAATCGTCCCACTTTTTAACTAATACAAATTGCGCAACTGGACCAAAATATTTAGCCATTAGAAAGCTTAGACAGATTATCCACAAATGCAAACCGCGGGATCGTTTTTCCGTCCGTCTCTACCTTTTCGACAAATTGATCATAGGGCCTTACCCAAAGGGAATGGTCCGCATAAAGCTGCTTGTAAAGCACCAACTTTTCTTCGGTTTCTGAATGCCTTACGACATCCAACACTTCATAATAGTTGCCCTTAAAGTGACGATACTTGCCTTTTTTAATTTCCATAAAATGAGTTTCAACTACTGTTTATTCGATAAAATATGTGAAAGCGAAACTTGTTACTGGCGCTGCCGTAGGTTTTCCATGCTGCCAATCCAAATTTTCTACCGCGGACCCTGCTACATCCACATGCGTAAATGGGATTGGCTGATAAGAGTCTACACCGTGTTTGTCCAAACCTGATGCGATTGCCAGAAACGACATTGGGAATTGATGACCTCTTACGGTTGATACTGAAGGTGCGTTATTGGAAGACAAGACATCATCTGCTTTAGTCCGCGGCTGAACAAAATCATAATCTTCTCTATGAACAAGTGACTGATGGCTCATGTCTGACCACAGTTCGCCCTTAGCGGCAATCCGTTGTGCTGTATGACGGGCTTTTGCTGGACCATTTTCAAGTAATGCTGTATAGGGACCGTGTGCAATAGCAGCATGCCCGGTTAAGGTAGCAAAACTGAAAATCTCAGGATGCACGGCAGAACCGGCTTTTTCTCGAAAGTGGGAAAGTATATCCATTAACACCAATCTGCCTTCAGCATCCGTATTACCGACGCGTACGCGCACGCCTGAATGGCTTGT
>JBCDMA010000046.1:0-17508 GCA_038744645.1 Pseudomonadota bacterium
ACAAATTCGTCATACTCTGCGTTTGCATACCCTCCACTCAAACCGATTTCTATAAATGGGTGTGGAAAGAGTCGCATTTCGACTTCTATTCCTTTACTCGTGGCAGAGGCCGCATTTGTTCTAAAGTCAAAAAGTGTCCCAGGCGCGATTTGCTCCGTTTGTAAATCTGACCAATCAATGTAATACATCGCTGCATCAACACGCCCAAATTGATTTGGTAATCGCCATTTCACTCCAACTTCATAATTTGTAGTGAATTCTGGCCCGAAGGACGTTGGCAAATTGATGCCCAATAATTCTGCACTAAGCGCCGTATCGTTGAATCCGCCTGGCCGCATCCCTTTTGAGATCGTGCCATAAAGATTCAGGTCATCTTGGACGGAGTAATTTATTGAAAGTCGGGGTAGCCATTCATCCACGCTATCTTCCGCAGAAAGCATCGTAGGCGGCACTAAAGGTGGAGAACCTATCCCATTTACAAACGCAGATAATGAATTGAGATTGTCTGTTTCTAAGTCTTGTGATTGATAGCGCAAGCCAAAAATCAGCTCCAAGCGATTTTGCTGCCAGTTTATCTGGCCAAAAACAGCCTTTGTCTTATCCGAAAAGGCAATTAAATCATTAATTACCGCTGGAATGCCAAATCCAAACTGCGCTGCTTCATCAAATATGAAGACGTCAAAATCATTATCTAGCCCTGACGCATATAGACCCGCTTGATACGACAAATTTTTTGTACCGCCCGCTATTCTAAACTCCTGCGACCACTGTTCGATATCGCTTTGCGCTGTAGCAAAGGCTGCGGATATTGGTGAGAAATCAAGATCGTTTTCAGTAAAACGAGAAATGTCAGAAAAACCTGTCTGAGAAATAAGTGAAAAACTATCGAAATCATATTCAAGCTTTATACCATAGATATTCGAATCCGTTTCTTCTTGTGTCGGCGCGTTATTTGTTATTTCAAATGGATTCGAACGTTGCGCAAATTGCGGCAAACCGTCGTCGCGCGATTGCGTGAAGTAGTTTACTTCCAGAGACAAATTAGAAGTCAATTGCGATATTAAATACAGGCTGCCACCCAGCGTTTGTTCATCATTTTGCGTTGAATTGGTAGTGGGATTAAAAATATATCCCTCGACATCTCTATGCAATAACGACCCACTAAGGAAGGTATTTTGGGTAATAGGTCCTGACAGGCGAACTGAAGCCTCTTGATGAGAACGCTCTGCAAATTGGATATCAATGTCGCCCGCAAACAACTCATCGGGCTTTTTAAGCTGAATGTTTATGACCCCACCAAGCGTATTTTGTCCATATAGCGTACCCTGCGGGCCCCGCAAAAATTCTACGCTTTCTGCGGCATCTAAGTCCAAGCCAAAGAAACTCGGATCAGGTAATGCAACCCCATTCACATTCACAGAGACAATGGGAAAGTTTAGTTCGCTTCTGCCAATCCCCCGTGTGTAAAAATACGTTCCTGTTCTTCCACCCTGATTTTGCACAATCACGTTAGGTGCAAGGGCTGCAGCATCGATAAGCGTTTTCCCGCCAACAAGCTTCAAGTCTTCGGCGCTCACTACTGTAATGCTTGAAGAAATATCCTGCAGAGTACGTTCGACCCTCTCAGCTACCACAGTGATTACTTCGATGTCTTCATTTGCGGTTTCTTCTGACGTCGTTTGCGCCAACAAAGTGAAAGATATGAGTTGAAGGCAGATTAAAGAACAAAAAAGCGGATGGCATTTTGGAACGAATGTAGGAATGGCGGTTGGTTTCATTGAATTGTATGACGATTGTAATTATTTTCGCCATTTTAATGTGGATGCAAATAACTAAACCGCTCCACCAGGAACAAATCCGCACATAATTCAAATCTTTGAGGGGCTTATTCCATACATTCGTTTGAACGCTGCACTGAATTTCGATGGATTGGCATAGCCTACAGTGCTCGCAACATAAGAGACTTTTTCACCATTTCGCAATAGCGTCGACGCTTTTTGCATTCTATGCGTTCGCAATCGGCCATAAACAGACATTCCATACACTCTGTTAAAACCTCTTTTCATGGTCATGTGGTTCAGCCCAATAATGCTTGCGAGCTCCAGTACTGACGGTGCGGATTGAATATGATCACGTAGATAGTTATCTGCCGCTCTTATTTTTATAAGAAGTGTTGATGGTTCTTCTGCACCAACGCGGTTTTGTTTGTCATGCACGAGTTCGACAATTCGATACGCGGTTGAACGTGCATGTGCAAGGCTATTAGGGCAAAGATGATCTAGCGACCTCATTTCTTCAATCGTCCTGACTGCTCCCTCTGCGACAGAGGTAGTGAGCTCGACTTGTGTGAATATTGGCATTGTTCGGTCTGATATATACCTTTGAAAGATATGCAGTTCACCCAATTTTTCTGACCAGCGTTCCAACACTTCGTCGCGAAGATAGAATTTAAGCCCCGAATAGGTTCCACAGTCTTCAAGAAACATTGTATATGGGCCCGCATCAGAAGAATAGATGTAGGCATAGCCTGCGGCTAGACTCAGTTCCACATTGTAAATATTCATCCTTCCATTACTGACACCACTGGTTGGGATAAAAATAACTAACCCCTTAATGGGTTCTTGCAATGGTATATTTTCGCTTGCGCGAGTGCGAATATCTCCAACAATGCAATCCAAACCGTTGCCAAGTGACGCATAGCGACTTATTACAGACATGGTTTGTGTATCGACGCAAGTTTGAATGACTTTTGCGGAGGAAAGTTTATCTTTCATTAAATGTGAACGTCAGCAGGCCTTACTAAACAAATATATACCATTAGTATTCACAACCGCCATGCAACACCATTAATAGTGCTCACTTCACTAGAACTAAAAAGTGCAACGAAATTATCTGCTTTTACATGTAACTTTTTCTTGAATTTTTGTGGTAATGAAGAGTTTTGTTGATTGAGTTTGTTTAAAAACTGCTCTGGAGTCACATCGAAGTATTTATGCTCTCCCACTCTTAGGTGGTGAATACTCTTTTCTTCAGTGCTTTCTTTCAATTCGTAACGAAATTCAGCGCAGGTTTGGCATATATTCTCAGCATTTAATCTCAAGCGCGCTGCATCGTTGACCGCTTTTACTCTTGAAGCATTATTGTATTGTTGCCATGACACGCCGCAAACACTCACGTCAATAATGGGCGAAGCAGTTCTATTGTGTTCTGAGCCGAACGTCTGGCGAACTTCACGGCGGATCTCTTCAAGTGTCCTCACTAGACGATCTGAACGAATATTCTCAATCGTAATTAAGCCAAGTTGATTCTGATAGGTTATCTTCAGTGTAGAGAGGAGGTAAAAGATACGCCCGGTATCCTCCCATAAAGCAACCGATTTATTGGGCGTTATCTCCTTATTTTGGCATTGCAACCGACTTCGCTTTCTAAACAGCATTGATACACCTATGAAAAAATAGAAAGGATCAACCTCCGATAAGTTTTTCTATTCTGACATGTAAATATTTATTTGCAAATACAAATGATAATAATTAGTATTTAGATAAATATTAACTAGGAACGTGTTATGTCTACGATAATTGGTATTCGAAACTTTATTTTTCACATGCTTTACAGAGCAGTCCGCCCACTGATTTTCCTAATGGAACCTGAAAACGCGCACTATAAACTCAAAAAGGTTGGGGTATTTCTAGGGAGTAACGCTTTAACCAAATGGCTTACGGGGCTGCTGTTTGACTATAACCACAATAGCCTGAATACAGTGGTTGACGGTGTGAAATATCGTAACCCGATAGGACTATCAGCTGGATTCGACAAAGATGGTGAATTAACCAGCATTTATCCTTCGCTGGGATTTGGTCTCGCCGAGCTAGGCTCTTTTACTGGTGAAGTATGTCCAGGCAATCCCGGTAGAAGGTTGTTTAGAATGGTTAAGTCAAAAGCTATTGTTGTTTGGTATGGGCTTAACAACCAAGGCGCAGAAAAGATTTCCAAAAGACTCCTAAATACCGATTTTGGAAGATTAAGAGTAGGTATAAATGCAGCTAAATCTAACATCACTCCTGAATTTGAGTTGAAAGAGTCTATCAGAGATTACCTCAAAACTATGACGCACTTTCTAGAAATCGGAGACTATTTTACAATAAATATCAGTTGTCCAAATACTCAGGACGGTGAACCATTTGTCGATAGAAACAACCTTGATGCACTCCTTAGTGCCGTTAACGAAAAAATTCGTCCACACACGGATAAGCCAATTTATGTCAAACTGGCTGCGGATATGACATTGGACGAAATAGATACAATTGTGGATGGTTGTATTGAGTTCGGCATAAATGGTGTTGTACTCACTAACCTCGCCAAACCACAGTTTAATACTGAACACCTACCGGAAGAATATCCAACAGCGCAAGGACTTCTACCTAAGGGTAAAGGAGCCATGAGTGGTCGACCATTGCAACGCATTTCTACTGATGTAATAAGACATGTGTACAGAAAAACGAGGGGTAAGCTGACTATCATAGGCGTTGGTGGCATTTTCAGTGCGAAAGACGCTTATGAAAAAATTACTTCTGGTGCTAACCTGTGTCACATGATCACCACAATGATCTTTGATGGCCCTCAAAACATTAATGAAATCAATCGTGGATTGGTGAAACTATTAAAAGAAGATGGATTCAATTCTATCAGTGAGGCAGTTGGCTCTCGAAATCCGTTACCTATTCTCGATGTAGAAGAACTAGCGGAAAGAGTTGAAGAAAGCCAGACGGGTAAGGCTGCTTAATTAAGCATACTACTGACTTTTTACCTTCTGAAAGCGTCATCAAACTGTTTGAAGTTTGAATCAGTGAATTTACCGCTCACCGAAGCTCTACCGCAGCCTTGATGACGCCAAAGAAAACAAAAACGAACAGCGCATAGATTAACCCTTCTGACCAACCCAATGTTCAAGTTATCTGCAGTTATGCTAATCAGCGGTGGGTTAGATAACGCGGTTTTTAAGAAGAGGCAGTGCGCAAACTAAAAGTCATAAAACAAACTCAATCAAAAAGATCCTAGCGGTGATAATCAAATAATACCTGCCTAATCAAGCGTTAATACTATTGTCTAACACCATTTTTAATTTTTAGCACGGCATATGTCGACGAAAGTGGTGATTATCAGCTCAAAATCCGTATACTTGTAAATGCAAATAATTATTATTTACATATAAATACACAACGATGACACCAAAAGAAAACCGCGCTAATCAACTATTATCAAATGACAAATATCAAAGCGAATTGGACCATCTACGCACCAAATTGTTTGTCATGCATCAAGGAATAAAGCAAGCATCAGCAGGTTTACTGAAGCTCAACAATTTCTTCGATGCCTTTGACGAATTAGAAACTTTTTATGCAAAAAACGATAAGCTGGTAGAGCAGCTTAAGCTGAATATACAATGCGGTAGGGTGCTAGTTAATGCGCTGAGCAATCCTAAGAGGCAAACATTCTTCGTCTATCAGTGCGAGCAAAAACTACAGCTCATTCATGATAAAAACGTTTCTCTTGGAAAACAAATGGGCAATGTTGTCCCCTTTGTCACACCCACAAAAAAGTATATGCCGATGCACACTTATTTAGACTAATATACATCCCTTACATAGCGTTTTTGCTTTTTGAGGCTATTAACATATGCAACAGCGCTTTCTTCAGACATTCCGCCGAATGTGGCTACAATCTTGGTCAGCATTTTATCAACGTCTTTAGCCATCCTAAACGCGTCCCCACACACGTAAAAATACGCACCTTTCTCAAGCCAGTCATAGAGCTCTTTCCCGTTCTTCCACATTAAATTTTGAACGTAGATTTTTTCCGCTTGATCTCTTGAAAATGCCAAGTCTAAGCGCGTCAAAAACCCAGAACTATGCATTTGTTCAATCTCATCTTGGTAGATAAAATCAGTGGCTTTGTTTCTGTCTCCAAAAAACAGCCAATTCGGACCGTTGTGGGATTTTGCTTGTCGCTCTTCAAGAAACGCTCTGAACGGTGCAATACCTGTTCCTGGCCCAACCATGATTATCGGCGTACTCCCATCATCAGGTATCGCAAAATGCTTATTGGCGGAGAAATAACAGGCGATTTCTTCATCTTCTTGCATTAAGTCTGCTAAGTAGGTCGAACAGACGCCATTGTGCTCTCGGCCATTGGTATGGTACCGCACGCTACCGATCGTTAAGTGAACTTCGTCATCGTGCGCAAGTAAACTAGAAGAAATCGAGTACGCCCTTGCAGACAAAGGTTTCAATAATGGAACTAGGGATTCAAAATCTGCGATTGCGCCGGGATGTGCTATTAATAAGTCAATGACATCTTTACCATACAAATAATCGTCGAGCGATTGGCTGAATTCCGCACGGCTCAATCTTGCTAATTCGCTCTGAGGGGCATTTTTGGCAATTTCTGCAATCAATTCCTTGCTTGGCGCTCTTATTTCAAGGTCGTTCAAAAGCAACTCCTCTACCGTTTTTTCTGGTTGAGATGGTGCAACGGCATCACAGTCAATATTAAAAAACTGCAAAATTTCGGAGACCAAATCAGGACGGTTCTTCGGAGTGATGTTTAATATATCGCCCGCTTTGTATTGCTCACCCGAGCCTTGTAATGAAAATTCAAAATGACAAATTTGTTTACTCGAGGCGTCACCTGTCAACACTACTTTTTTCTTCAATTTTGCCATTAACGGGTTTTGACGATTGAATTTCGCTTTGGTTTTTTTGGTTTTGACTGACGTATCGCCTTTAGCTGTTTGCTCAGCGGCCGCACTACCTTTCTCAAAAATGATCGGCAACACAGTATCTATCCATGTTTTCGCCAATGACTCGTATTCCACGTCACAATCCACTCTGTCGCTGATACGCTTAGCACCTAGTTCTTCTAACCGCTTATCCCAGAGTTTACCCGCTACACAGAAACCGTCATAGTTCGTATCGCCAAGCGCAAGTACAGAAAAATGTGTGTTGTCAAACCGAGGAGCGGTTTCGGATTCGACAGAATCCCACAACGCTTGGGCATTGTCAGGCATTTCGCCTTCACCATACGTACTGGTGACAAGTAACAATCGCTCTGTTTTTGCAAGGTCCTCTAATGATACATCATCCATATCATATACCGTCGGCGCTAAACCGGCTTCAGCCGCGGCCTCTGAGGCTTGCTCCGCTACCGATTCGGCGTTGCCCGTTTGGCTACCATAGATTATTGTCAACGGCTTTTGGGTCACGGATTGCGCGGTAACGTTTTGAACGTTTTCTTGAGTGATTGCCAAGCGACTGTGCAAGCCAGCAAAAAAACCGCCTAACCATCGCTTTTGCTCATTACTGAATGGCGTATCAGATGGTAAAAACGGTAAGTCAGACTGAGACTGAAATTTGTTTTGATTGATGGTGTTATCTTTCATATCGAAAACCTTTTGAAGATGTTGAATCAAGCTGCAGTCTGCTTAACGACAACGGTAAATAGTTGATAAAAATACCGAGCCAACGCTAACTCAAGTGGCAAGTGATTCGATAATTCTTGTTGATTCTGACGATTGCGATCCATGATCCACACGCTGGTGCCATAGGCTTGAGTGTCCCACACCTCTCGTAAGCGCAGCGACTCTTTATAATCGTTGAGACGTTTATCTGCCAAAATAGCTGAAAGGGCTTCGTCACTATAGTTAGACAGCACATCCTTCATGTCTTTTGTTAACAAATCGACGAGTTTTTTATCTTCGATTCTAATGAGCTTTTTCGCTATTTTATCAGCATTCGCCGGCTCGGCTTTTTGTGCCGCTTCTAGCGCTCTTCGCAATACACCCGCGGCGATTAAAAATTTGAATATAAGCGGACTATCACACTCGCCGTAATCGGGTACTTGTCCATTAAACAAAAAGCCCTTGGTATCTAAAGACGCATATGCTGCTTGCACCTGACGTAAATAGCGCATAGACAACCCCGCAGACAGTTCATCCAACATGGCCTTGCGCGTCATTAATTTGTTTATTGCCGAGCTTCTTTGATAGCGCAACAAAGATAATGGTATTAAGAAGTAAAAATGTCGCTTTTCATTGCGCCAATCCGCAAGGATCTTGCTGGCAAGGGTTGAACCAGTCGTATTGATGTGTTCTTTCAAAAGATGCAAAACAGCAACTTCCTGCCCTTTAGCTAATTCAGAATCGTCTGAGAGGGAAAATGCTCGAACAGAATCTTGGCTGCACGCATTTGTGATGACATTATTCGGATCATACTGATAAGCGGTTCCGCCACTCATGCCATTGCCGAACCCCTTACCATATTCTCCTAAATTGAGAATGCTACCGTTGGTCATATATTCACAACAAAAATCACCAACACCTTCAACGACAGCAACCGCGCCTGAGTTTCTCACACCGAAGCGATCACCTGCTTGACCATTTATGTACAGTTGGCCACCAGTAGCACCGAATAATGCAAAGTTGCCAACCAAGACATTACTGGATAAGTGATTAGCAGCATAGGGATCTTTAACCACGATTTTTCCGCCAGCCGCGCCTTTACCCACACCATCATTGCATGTCCCGCTGTGTTCAAATGCGATGCCGCTATTATTGAATGCGCCATAACTTTGCCCAGCCGAATTGCGTGTTTTAACCAAAACGCTATCGTGCTCTAGCACAACACGATTATTCGATAGCTTCCTCACACGAGGATGACGCGCTCGTTTTTCATCAGACAGCTGATAGTTAAGGATACGCTCTACATCAATTGAAAACTGGCCACCGACGCTCTTGTTACAGTTATTGAGTGACGGCCCATCAATGGTGATATCCGTATTATTAGCGTCAATATACTGTTTAAACGACTCAATAAAAGCATCATCTGGAGTAAAATCGGCCTCAAGATAAACGGGCTTTTCTATTTTTATCTCTTCAACCTGTCGCAACATGCCTGTCAAATTAAGCTGACCTACCATTTTTGGATGGCGGATCATGTTGAGTAGGTGGGTTTGACCTCTTATTTCAGATAAAGAGTGATATCCAATGGAGGCAAGTATTTCTCGCACATCATGTGCAAGATTAATGAAATATTGAGCAAGCGCTCTTGCATCACCTTGATAGACTTCAGGGTTTGTAGTCAAACCAGCTGGGCACTTAATGTTACAATTTTTAGCCATTACACATTTGAGCATCATCAAGGCAGTTGTTCCGAATTCAAACGAGTCACCGCCCAAAATTGCAGACTTGACCACATCAAGCCCAACTTGGTGTGCATTAGAGCAACGCAACACTACTTTGTCTCTCAGCCCGTTTTCACTGAGCGCTTGATGCACCTCGGATATACCAATGTCGGCTGCACGACCAGTGTGTTTTAAACTTGTAACTTGCGCCGCTCCGGTACCTCCGGTGTTGCCCGCTATATTGATTACATCTGCACCTGCTTTTGCGACACCGACGGCGATTGTTCCCACACCTTCAGATGAAACCAGTTTAACAATGACTTTGACTCTCGCTGCCTTAGCATCGTGTATCAGTTGTGCCAAATCCTCAATGGAATAGGTATCGTGGTGTGGCGGTGGTGAAACAAGTTCGACACCTGGCGTACCGCCGCGCGCAGCTGCTATTTCAACATTTACCTTAGCGGAAGGTAATTGTCCTCCTTCACCTGGTTTCGCGCCTTGGGCAATCTTAATTTCGATTTCTTGAAGCGCAGGATCTGCCAAATAGCCTGTCCAAACTCCAAACCGACCTGAAGCGAACTGTTTGATTTTACTGGCTTTAACGCTATTGTAGCGTCTTGAATTTTCACCGCCTTCGCCCGAGTTGCTCATTGCACCGGCGATATTGGTGCCTTGTGCCACAGCCTCGTGTGCAATCGCGACTAGCGCTCCATGACTCATTGCACCCGATGCAAGAGTGGCCGTTATTTCAGCGGCCGGCTGCACCTCGCTCAATGCAATGGGCTTGCGACCTTCAACCAGCATGCTTACAAATGTTTGCGCATCCAACGTTACGTTCGTTAATACTGAATGGTTACCTAAAGAGCCACTTTCCGAAGTACTCTTTTCGGATAACTTACTGAACTGATTACCAAATACGCTAGATAATGCACTACTTAGCTGTTCTGTATTGCCTTTAGCGTCTTCACAGAGCGTTAACTTCCATTTAGAGTCACTGATGTGTTGGGAGGTAAGGCCAACAATGCAAAGACTATTATTTCCGATCAAACACAATTGTTTGATCAACACTTCGAACTCTTCTTTACTGCTTGCTTTTGAAAAGTCACAAGGAAGGTTCAAGATATCTCTGAGCGTTGCGGGTCTAGAATCCCTCTCGATCAATAGGTTTGTCACAAAACTTCGATAGGCAGGCGTTATTACCGCATTGTTTATCTGTTCAGGTGTTCTCGCTTCGAATGATGTATCTAGATATGCCTTATCATCCGGCAGTATTACACCACCTTCGACGTCAATTTGCTCTTTGTTAGCAAATGCGACGTCTTCTTCCGTCATGTTAATGTATTCTCGAACCGCCGTATTGCCAAAAGCATGGCCCGCGCCTTCGTTTCTTTCTTTGAAGAGCCCTAGCAATGGAATATCACTTTCACTTTGTACAACGTGCACATATCCATGCCATAACGCAGCGTTCTTCGCAATATCAGCAAATAGAACACCGCCTACAGGTGCGTCGATATTAGGAAAGTACTGATTGAGTATCGGCTCTTGTGTATCTAAGAAATTTGACTCAAAGAACTCGCCTCCTATGTAACTCTCAACAGTACAGAGCCCAAATTTACCCATAGTTTTCATCAGCGCTTTTTCGACTGCTTTTTGAAAGTTATTTAGCGCCTGTTGTATTTGAGCGTTATCTTCGTATAGTTCAATACAGCGATGGTAAACGGTTAGCGGTGACACTGCAGATGCGCCGAAGCCGAGAAGACAGGCAATGTCATGGGTACTGGAAGCCTGACCCGTTTCGTATACAACACTGCAATGAAAACGCAATCCCGTTTTGATCAATCTCTGATTCACAGCCGAAATAGTCAATAGCGCGGGCAGCGCTGCGTTGGCATGACTCACTGCTTTATCGCTTAGTACAATAAGCCCATATCCATCTCTTGCAGCTCGCTCCGTTAAATCACACACATCGTCTAAGGCACTGAGTAGCTGTGTTTGGTTATTTGTTTCATTTTCAGTATCAGGTTTAAACAGCGTGTTGATATTTTTTACTGCCAAAGCCTTTTGTGACTGTATTTGCAACAGTTGCTGAGGCTGTAAAACCGGAGAATTTAGCACAATCTGCTTGTTTGACTTGTCTTCAGTCTCGTCTAAATGCGCTTTTTTCCCCAAGGCTACACGTAGCGTCATACCGTCGACTTCCCGCAAACTATCCAACGGAGGATTTGTTACCTGAGCAAAGCGTTGACTGAAAAACCGAGACATACCTCCTTCTTGTGGTGCCAGAGCATTTGGCGCCACGCCGTAACCCATTGCTGAGATCTTCTCTAGCCCGGTTTGCAACATTGGGTCGAGCATGAATTTAAACGATTCTTGATTCATGCTATAGGCTGCATGTCTAGCCGACATGTTTAGCGTAGACGTGATGCTGACATCTGTAAGCTGCTTTTCTTCTAAGTCTTGTAAGTAAATACTTGCGGATTTAACCAAGGCGCGGAAGTCCCGCGATTTAGCCATACGAGCAAGCACGTCTTCGGTTCGAATCATTTCTTTCTTAGCGTGATCGAAGACAATCATACCACCTGCCTCGATGCGCCCTCGAGAAATTACATCTTTGGGCGGAAAGTCAATCTGCCCAGCTTCACTCATTACCGCAAGATAGTCATTTGTCTCTACTGTTCTAAGGGGGCGCAAGCCGAGTCGATCTAGTCGCGCACCAATCTTAATACCGTCCGAGAAAACGAGTGCTGCGGGGCCATCGTTCTTCTCCTCAGAAAGGCTAAAGTATTCAAGCATCGCTTTGACGTCTTCGTCAATCGATTCGTCGTTTTCCCATGCTGGTGGCATCATCGCAACGATTGCAGTAATGATGTCCAAATCATCTTCAGTAATGCGTCTCGCAAGCGTCTGATCGAGTCGCGCTGAATCAGATTGACCTTTCGGGAACACGACTTTTTTATCGTTAGAACGCGCGATGGCATCCTCACTCAATCGATTCTTTTTATCCGTATTAAGTTCGCCGTTGTGCGCCATTCTTCTAAACGGCTGCGCAAAAATGGGATTCGGTGCCGTGTTAGTAGAAAAGCGCGTATGAAAAAACAGCGAACGAATTTTATGAAAGGGTGACATTAAGTCTCTAAAATACGGCATCACTTCCCAGCTGTTTAACCTCCCTTTGTACACTTGAGTGTAGGAGCTCATCGAAAGCGGATAAAACCCGCTAAGCGCTTCATTGTTAAAGGCCGGCTCTTCAATCGCCAACAGTGCCTTGTTAATTACAGCTTCAAATTCTCTTTGATTAACAAGGTGAGCTGGTCTTTTGAAGATATATTGGTGTATTGGCAGTTGATTTTTTTGACTTGCAGCATTTATAACACCGTTATCAACTTCAATTTCTCTGAGATGAATGAGATCAAGCGCTTCTGATTCGAGAGATTGTATTATGGTATTGTGCGCGAGCGAATGGCTAGATTGTTCTATTGGAAAGAAAAAATTAGCAACACCAAATTCGCCCAATTCTAGTGTTGCGTCATTACAAATATGCCGGAAGAAATCCAATGAAATATCAATATTGACGCCCGCACCGTCACCAATGCCTTCTGCACTCATTCCACCTCTATGCGGAATTTTACAAAGTGCTTGATGAGCAAATTCAATTAATTCTCTTGTTTGAATACTTTTTTTGTTGGTTATAAAGCCGACGCCGCAACTTGAATACTCTTTTTGAGCATTATATGACTGTCTGTACACTTCTCACCTCTCGCGTCCATATCTCTTGCTTAAACGACGCTATTCCAACGTCTAGCTATTCTTTAAAATTTCAATTCAATGCATGGGTATCATTGTCTAACTTTATTGCGGTCTTTATTCAGATGCTCTTTCTTAGTAATGATAAACTCACTCTCTTTTGAGCAATCATTGATGTATATTTATGCATTATATCAGCATATAAATTCACGCAGGCCGCGCAAGATATACTTATTTACCGCGCATTTCAAACAAAATTAACTAAGTTTTGTTTAGACTAATAGACTACCCAACACTGCAATCAGTCGTTGACCTTATTTATTTTTGAGAAGAAAACACGGCCTCTTGGCCCGTAATCTACGCCTAAAGGCTTCTTATATCGCCCAGATAAAAGATTTTATAGGCATTTTCCCTCGTTTATTTGCCCTATGCCGTTACGATATACTTTCAACCATTTAAAGTAAATGCGAATTAATATCATTATCTATTATTGGTATTTGTGTTCATCGCACACTTTAGCAAGATATTGTTAAAAACAGTGAATAATTAGTCGAGATGGATCCTTCAACACTCAGCATGTTAAAAGTGTCATGCCATCGCAAAACTAATCATCAATACAATCGGATTTGAATATGCGTTTTGCCTTTGTTTATTGCGATACAGAACCTATGTAACGATTTTCGCACACAACTGACAAAGCCTACAAAACCCACAAGAATACTTGTAGCATTTCCAACAACTAAATTAATTTATTTATATTTTTCAACATGATATGCATTGGAATGCAGCTTGCACAACCATGATTTAACTGCCCAGTACCTTTTGACGTGATAGGAACAGCATAGAATGAAGGCAAGCGAAATAGCGGAACTCTTAGACGAACCGGCTTGTACGCACAACAAGAAGGAAAAATCAGGTTGTGCAAAGCCAAAACCGGGTTCCGCTGCCGGTGGTTGTGCCTTTGATGGCGCGCAAATAGCGCTGCTTCCCATTGCCGATGTCGCACATCTCGTTCATGGCCCTATCGCATGTGCAGGCAGCTCCTGGGACAATCGCGGCACGCGTTCTAGCGGTCCCGACCTCTATCGCATTGGCATGACGACGGACATGACAGAACAGGATGTCATTATGGGTCGTGGTGAAAAACGCCTGTTTCACGGCATTAAGCAAGCCATCGAAGAATTTTCACCACCTGCGGTATTTGTATACAACACCTGTGTACCCGCGTTGATAGGCGATGATGTTGAAGCGGTTTGCAAAGAAGCGACTGCTCAATTTGATACGCCGGTCGTTTGTGTGGATGCTGCAGGGTTCTACGGTACTAAGAATTTAGGTAACCGAATCGCTGGCGATGCCATGGTCAAATACGTGGTAGGCCACAGAGAGCCAGAACCACAGCCAGTCCATAAAGATGATCCTAATATCAAAATCCACGACATTAATCTCATCGGCGAATACAACATCGCAGGTGAGTTTTGGCACGTCTTGCCACTTTTTGATGAGCTAGGAATTCGAGTGTTATGCACGCTATCTGGCGATGCCAGATTTCATGAAGTGCAAACCATGCACCGTGCTGAAGTCAATATGATGGTGTGCTCTAAAGCCATGCTTAACGTTGCACGCAAATTGCAAAATGATTTTGGCACGCCTTGGTTTGAAGGCAGTTTTTACGGCATCACCGACACATCACAAGCATTGAGAGATATTGCTAAGCTCATTGGTGATGAAGACTTGATTGCGCGCACTGAAGCGCTTATTGAACGAGAAGAAGCCAAGATTCGCGCAAAGCTCGACGCCTGGAAACCGCGATTAAAAGACAAGCGAGTGTTGTTGTATACCGGCGGGGTAAAATCTTGGTCGGTGATTTCGGCGCTTCAAGACCTAGGTATGATCGTGGTTGCAACAGGTACTAAAAAATCCACAGAAGAAGACAAAGCGCGTATTCGCGAGCTAATGGGCGATGATGTCAAAATGCTCGATGAGGGCAATCCACGGGTGCTTTTAGATACTGTCAGAGATTACAAGGCCGATATTCTTATCGCCGGTGGTCGAAATATGTACACCGCGCTCAAAGCAAAAATCCCATTTTTAGATATCAACCAAGAAAGGGAATTTGCCTATGCTGGCTACGAAGGCATGACTGAACTTGTCAGGCAGCTTTGCTTAACTATCGAAAATCCTGTTTGGCAAGCATCCAGAAAACCTGCGCCGTGGAAAACTGAAAGCAGTCGTATGGCTGTACCGCTGATGCCGAGGAACTAGTCATGGTCGATATAGTAAAGCGCAATAAAGCCCTATCAGTTAGCCCGTTAAAGACCAGTCAAACAGTTGGCGGCGCGCTTGCGTTTTTAGGCATGGATCGCAGTATGCCGCTGATGCATGGTTCGCAAGGTTGCACTGCGTTTGCCAAAGTCTTTTTTGTGCGTCATTACAGAGAACCCATTCCCTTGCAAACAACGGCCATGGATCAGGTCAGTTCGGTAATGGGTGCAGATGAAAACATCATCGAAGCATTAGCAACTATCGCAGGTAAAAGTGCACCGGACATTATTGGTTTAGTCACTACAGGACTGGCAGAAACACAGGGATGTGACATTCTTCGCGCCGTCAGTGATTTTAGAAAAAAGTATCCCGAGTATGAAAAAACGGTTGTCATTCCAGTCAATACACCTGACTTTTCTGGCAGTTTTGAAACCGGATACGCGCTGGCTGTAAAAGCGATCTTAAAACACATTGTACCAGATGACACATCAAAGGTTGGCCTTAGAAAAAAGCAGGTCAATATATTATGTGGTGCCAATCTATCACCAGGTGATTTGGAATTTGTCACAGAAAGCATTGAAAGTTTTGGCCTACAAGCGATCTTAATACCCGATTTGTCCGGATCGCTTGATGGCCATCTCGAAGAGACTGAGTTCAATCCTCTAACCACGGGTGGCACCAGCATTGACGATATTCGATGCGCAGGTGAAAACGCGGCGACTTTAGTCATTGGCCAGAGCATGTTTGACGCAGCGACGCTGTTGTCAGAAAAGACTGGCGTGCCCGATTATCGATTCGGCCATTTAACGTCACTTGAGACGTGCGATCGGTGGTTCATGACGCTGGCAGAAATCAGCGGGCAGCCCGTGGCTCACAAATGGACAAAACAACGTTCGCAGCTACAAGATGCCATGCTTGATACCCACTTTATGATAGGTGATTCAAAAGTTGCTATTGCCAGCGACCCAGACTTACTGCTTGGATTTGATGAAATGCTCTCCAGCATGGGCGCACGCACCGTTTGTGCTGTTATTCCATCGCGATTAGGTTCGAAACAAATCAAACTGAATGGCAGCTTTGAACAGGTAAAAATCGGTGACTTTGAGGACGCGGAAAAAGTTGCTCGTGATAAAGGCGCACAAATATTACTTGGTAACAGTTATGCAGTGCAGAGTGCTGCTCGACTCAATATTCCTATTCTGCGCATGGGATTTCCACAGTATGACCTTTTAGGCGGGTTTCAGCGATGTTGGTTCGGCTATAGAGGCATTCAGCAAGCGCTTTTTGATGTCGCTAATCTATTGGTTCAGCATCATGACGGGGTTAAAACCTATAAGGCACATCTTTCTCAAAAACTGGAGCAAGAATGAGTCGATTGGTGCGTCGCTTGAAGATAATAAACAACCACTACGATGCCAGTGCTGTGCGCATTGCGTTTGCGACCAATGATGGCACAAACGTCAATCAACACTTCGGAATGACGGAATGCATCGCCAAGTATGAATTGTCATCGATGCGATACTGCCAAATAGAAATCGCAGAGTTTAGCCCGAATACATTTGAAAACATCGACAACAAACTCGCCGAGAAGATTGAGGTCGTTGAAGATTGCGTTGCTATCTACTGCGTTGCTTGTGGTGCATCGGCAGTAAAAAAACTCATCGACAAAAAAGTCCAGCCATTAAAAGTCTTTGAAGAGAAATCAATTGCGACGCTATTAACAGCGTTGCAGCGCGAACTGCAAGACAAACCCGTCGGTTGGCTGGCAACTGCAATACGAGAAAAACAAGTCGGACAATTAGAACGGCTGCAAGATTAATTATCTTAGATTCAATGATTTAAACACTTGACAAATATAGGATACAAAAATGACTGAAGAAGCAATAATTGAAGAGGGAGCAGAAGCGCTGGAACACCCTTTTATAAAACAAATGATCATTCAATTACGTGCTGTCGATAGCTACGGCACATACGATACGTGGTCAGATGCAAAGGTGCTTGACCCAATGATTCTGACCAAAGCAAAGCGACGTGAAATACCTGTAATTGGCGATCCTGATGAAACGGTGATTGCGCGCGTCAAAGCGTATTACAACTGCCTAGCATTGCTTATCGAAAAGAATACCGGGTTGATGGCGGTGCCCGTGATCAATCTAACCCACGAGGGCTTTGGCCGCGCATTTATCTCTGTTGGCAAGCTCATCGTATTAGATCGCACATTGCGCGATGTGCATCGTTTTGGTTTCCCTAGCGTTGAAGCCTTAATCAATGAAGCAGAAAAATACGTTGGTAAGGCAACTGACCTAGTTGAAACCTATCGCGAAG
>JBCDMA010000047.1:0-17062 GCA_038744645.1 Pseudomonadota bacterium
ACGTTGTTTAAACACTTAGGATTTGGCCTGAATATCATTGCGCTAGGGCTATTCTTTCCAGGCATCTTATTACCCATGTTTAATTTAGAAATGGTGCTCGCCGCCAGCTTATCTGGTTCTGCAACCATTTCTTCAGATTTGGTAAACCAAGAGCTTTCCATCATGCAAACGGTTGAAGAACTGTGGAGCGATCAACGACTATTGGTGGCTGCATTAATATTTGCCTTTTCCGTATGTATTCCCTTATTTAAAACCATCATGGTATCTATTGCCTACTTTGCAAAGTCGGATAAAATTGAACAGCGTCTATTGAGATTTGTTGGCGCCATTGGCAAGTGGTCAATGGCAGATGTCTTTGTCGTTGCGGTGTTTTTGGCCGTGTTATCCACCAATCACGCCGAGACGGCAAGCCAGCAGCAATTTAGTATATTTGGTTTTGAAATGGCGCTGGACATTAGTTCACAAACGTTATCAAACGTTGGTGAAGGGTTTTATTATTTCGTGGGTTATTGCCTAGTATCTCTGACAGGTACTCATCTTGCGCTGCTAGGATTGAACGCTCCAATGCAAACCGAACTGCACCATTCAGAAGCTAGCTAAGTTGTTAGCTCGATTCAACGCCTTTTTGCATTGATCGCTTGCGGAATTCTGATGGCGTTTGACCAGTGTACTTTTTAAAGAGTGTGTTAAAGGTGCTCTTACTGTTAAAACCCGCATCTTCGAAAATGCGTTGAATGGGTTTATCCTGGTACTTAACATTGACTAGCTGGTCTTGCGCATCCATGACTCTGTAGTAATTCACGTAGTCATAGAAATTCTTCTGGTAATGACGATTTAACAGTGATGACAGCGTTCTAGGAGAAATATCCATACTGTCTGCCAGACCTTCTAGCCGCAATTCAGGATCTTGATAAACTTTTACGCGGATCATCAAATCCTCTAGTTGATTGGTGTGTTTGGTGTTTACGTAAACTGCTGGTTCATCATCTGCAACTAATCCAGCATCGTCGTCCTTCTCCGATTTACCCGTGCTGTTATGTCTGTTTGCGGACGCATTAATTGCATGTGTTTGGCTATACACCACCATGGTCGCTAATAAAAACACCGGGGGAACATTGCTAAAAATACTTAGCGCATCTGATATCGTTTTGACATCAAAGCTATACAGAATGCTGGCAACTAAACGCAATGCCCAAACAAAAACTAAGCCACCTGCTGTCCACCTCAACCACGCCAAACTGCGCTTCTCAATATTCGAATAACGAAGTTGTAATGACTTGTCGTATTGCCCCATTAGCTTTAACGCATACACACCAGTCAAAACGGAATAAAATGCTAGCCCCCAAAAACAGTAGCTTGATATCCAGGCATATTCGGGAGGAAACAGTAATACCGCCAAGCTCAATATACAAAACAGCATCCCAAATATGACGCCAAACCATGTAAGTTTAGAATTGATATCCAATGGCTTACCCATCATGGCACGTGCAAACCAAAGTAGCAGTAAGCCTTGAGAACCCGTGAGTATGATTTTGGGAATTGATTGAAATGGATACATCAACTTCGCTGTGATGGGACCTATGAGAGCGCTGTAGTACATCACCGTCATAAAGAGCAACAACCCCTGACTCATCAGAAAAGCAGCGAGTAGGACATCGCTACGATGCCGATCGCGTTTTAACAACAATGGTAACGAGAGCAACACTGCAAGGACGGTAGTCATCAGCAACATTGCATCGTAGATATTAAGGATATGTTGAAAAATTAAATGCTCTTGCATATTGGCTGCTGCTACTCGCTAATAAACGCTAATATCGCTGTGTGAATATTTGTCGATATGTCCAAACGTAATGCTCGTTTTTATAAAGGAGAGAGTCAACATCGTTTTGAATAGAAACTCAATTAACGCGTTCAATTAAAAGCAATGCGCCCATTCGAACGTTCGAGAAAGCGAAAATGACGTCAACTGAACGTATATGGCAGTCAACTTAGGTAGTGTCGAAATGGCTTCCCAATGTGAACGTGCCATTCCCAAGATAGGCAAGTCATAGGGTAAAACACCTTTGGTTAATTATTTGAGGAAACGTCTATGAACCTTCGACATTTCAAATTCCAGACAGGTATTATTTTGTTAGCGTTAAGCACGATTAGTCATGCGGATATCACAACGGCATTAAACACAAACATTGAAAAGTGTTTTGCTGCGACGCTAAAATCAGCAGGCAGCGCATCGACTAGGCCATGTAACAACGTAATAAAAAGCCGCATATCGAATCGAGACAATACGGCCATCGCATATCACAACTGCGGCATCATCCAGATGCGCGCTGGAGAACTGGAGCAGGCATTAACCAGCTTCGAAAGAGCAATGCGTTTTCATCCAGAGCAGATTGTAAACAAACAGTCCGATAGCGCTATGACGTTACTTGCAATCGCTAACGTATACCAAGTGAAAAACAAACTCGATATAGCAAGTGCGAAAGTCGACAAAGTGCTTGCCATGGACGCAAACAATCAATTGGCTATAAAAATGAAAACGGCGTTGGACCAACAGAAGATGGTGGATGAACTCTCCAATCAAAAGAGCGCAACACTGTCAGGGATATTGAATCCCTTTGCTCACAGGCAACATGATTAAGTACTCCACTTGCTTGGTTTGAGAAGGGACGGCTGTTTTCATCCGTCCCAAGCAGATAATGGTAATGCTGTGTTTTTGGCGTTTGCTTCTGGCTCTAATTTACCTATTAAATGGAATTGAACCCATGCAAATCGTCAATTTGAGAATCCCCAGATATTGTTGTTATCTGTTTGGAAAAACAAGTTCACCGCCAGTAAATTCATTGCCAAATGTTGCATTGGCGATCGCAACTTGGCTGATGGCAGACTTAAACAAGTCAGTTGATAGATCTTTTAATGGGTGCATAAACGCCGACCAGACCATGTCATTCGAGACTGCATACCGCGCATCCAAGACACTGTGATAGTTTGCTTCCAATGCATTAAATAAAGTGACATTGTCTACAGTGTCTACTCTGACAATGGGTGACATTAACCGCATTCTATCTGCACCTTCATCAAAAACTAAAAACAAGCCAACGCCGCGATACTTGAAGCGGACAGTATTGCCATCTTGAGAAACGTCTTCCCCTACTTCCAAAACGGTGTCAAGCATTTCTTGCGTAGTGATTGCATGTGATTGCGCGGCAAAAAACGCAAACAACAGAGTGAAAATAAAGCGCATGAAGCACTCCTCATATTCAGGTTAAGCGACAAGTACTATGTACGCATGCAGTTGCACCATAGACCTTGTTTATTGCAATGTATTGAAACACGACTAAAGCTAAGGGTGCGATAGGTAAGCTAAAGTTCAACATTATTGAATGCTTGATGCCGATACCAAGAAGATAAGCGCAGTCAAGTAATCAACGCTACATTCCTCAAACAAAAAGTGATACATATTTACTTCATTTTCTCCTGCATGTTGACGATAACAAGTTACGGCACGTGCACAAATAAATGATACGCCTTCGCATACGTAATGCTTTTTCAGTTTCAGCTTTTCGACAATCATACATCAAGATACCCTCTTTGGCGTATCCCTGCGCGTCATTGCTCAACTACCAATCGACGTATTCATGCCGCTTTTTTGTCGTTTTGGACGCTACTTATTTGTGTTTTGATGACGCTATCATTCGAAACAAAAGCGCTACACCAGAAAAGAGTAAAAGCCAACCATCGCGAATCAATAGAAAATTACAGAGCCATTCCTATCCATCTTGATAATGACATTCGCAACAAATATGTTCGGCATTCTATCCAGGATAGCGAAGGTTTTCTTTGGTTGTCTGGCAACAACGGGGTCAGTCGCTATGACGGTTATCAACTTGTTTTCCACGAGTTATATAGTAGTGAAGATGACACCTTGCAAGCTCGAAACCCCTTCTTGTACGTCGATCATGCAGGGCAACTCTGGGCTGCAACTGAAGGTTTGTACAAATACGATTATCAGACCGAATCCTTCTCAAGGCAAAACGTAGATGTCGATAGCAGCATCACATCGATTATTGAGGACAATGAGGGATATTTGTGGTTGGCTGGAGATGATATAGGTCTGATTCAGTATTCAACAACGGAAGATCTCGAAATTAACAGATTTGAAGTTACCAAGACGAAACCCGTTCCAGACTTTATTCATTCAATGGCCTATGACAACAAACGCGACAGCGTATGGCTGGCGACGAGACAGGGGATCTATAGATTTGATATAGAAAATGAACACCTCAAACAAATATCGACTGAAATTGACAAAATATATGAGGATTGTCATCTACGTAATTTGGTAATTGATGATATTCGTGACGAACTTTGGCTGGGAACATCAAAGGGACTATTTAGGCTGTCACTTGCAGACGGCAAGCAAAGGATTTACACCGCGAGTGAAGAGGCGCATGGATTACCGATAGGTAACACCACAAGCGTGTTTATAGATTCCCACAATTCAGTATGGGTTGGTCTGGAAAAAGAGGGAATATGCCAATATCGGCGTGCAACCGATGATTTTACGTGCTTGCGATCCTCTATCGCAGATGACTATAAGCTGCCTTTTGCCACCATTGAAGACATCAATGAAGATTCGCAAGGTAACCTGTGGCTCGCCATGAGTGCATATGGACTCTATCGCATAACGCCTGAACAGGAAAGGTTTGAGCGACTGATTGACTTAGTCTCTGAGCCTATTGATAACTATTTTCCACATGCATTTGAAGGTGTCGTTTTAGAAAATGGTGATGTTTGGATCGCGACCGATGGCGGCGGGATAAACATTTTTAATCACAAAAACGGTAGCTTTCGCAATATCAAACACTCTTCAAATGATAAAAATACAATCGCATCAAATTCTGTCCTCTCTATCACTGCAGATGCAAATGAGACCATCTGGGCGAGCCATTCGGCTGGAGGATTATCCAGAATTGATTCTAAGACTATGCAGGTTACCCGATTCAAAAACAGCAAATCCGATGGATTGGACCTTGGATTATTGGGAGACAACATCTTTTATGCACTTGCTGATGAAAAAGGTGGTTTGTGGCTAAGTGTGTGGGGTGTTGGTCTTCAATATTATGATATTGATGAAGGCTGGTTTAAAAATTATAGACACAAAAGCAAAGGTGGCCTGCACGCGCTGACCAATACCAGAATTACGCATCTGCAACTATATGATGACAAGCTTTTTATTGCGGGACATAGCGGCCTGGAATACCTGGACTTAGAAACTGACACCTTTGTCCCTCTACTTACAAACGATGTCGGCGCCTTGAATTATGTGCTGGTGGAGTCATTGGAGAAAATCTGGATTGGCTCGGTCATTGGGTTGATTGAATACAATGCAATCACAGGCGAAAAGACTGTCTTCACGAAAGATGATGGGCTCAATAACGCGTCAGTTAACTACTTATACAAAGATGAACACAATCGACTGTGGATCGCCACATTAAATGGCATTGCCGTATTTGATCCGCAAACACGGCAGTTCAAAAACTATTATGAAAAAGACGGCCTCGTCGCCAATCTGACAAGCATTCATGGTGAATTTTTCAAAGTCGATGATTTACTCTTTGTACCTACTAAATTCGGTATTAACGTAATAAACCCTAACGATCTACCGCCCCTTTTGGACCGTCCAAATACCCAAATAACGTCGATAACATCATTTAGCAAAGAACGTGAAAACCTTCGTGATCTCATGCTATACCGCCAATTCAACAATCGAAAAACGGTGGTCGATTACACGTTTAATTCCGTCGTGTTTAACTTTGCCTCGTTGAGTTTTGTGTTCCCAGAGTTCAATAAATATAAGTACCGATTAGTTGGCTGGTCGGATGAATTCATTGTAACTGGTTCCCAAGAGCGCTCCGCTCGATTCAATAATTTGCCGGCAGGAGACTATACATTTGAAGTGTTCTCCTCAAACAGCCATGGTGTTTGGGACGACGAAGGTGCATCATTTAGCTTCACCGTAACAAAACCGATTTGGCAGACCTCATGGGCGCTAACATTCTATCTCCTCAGTTTTGTTTGTTTGATCATGACGATAATGAATTTGCGTGTCTCAATGCTCAAGCGGAGAGAATCTGAACTCAAAAGCAAAGTAGATGAAAAAACCCAACAAATCCGCGAGTACGCTAACAAATTAAAATCCACGATGTCATCACTGGAAACGCTTAATGAAGAACTTGAGCAGCGCGTGGCCGACCGAACAGCCGAGTTACAAGTAGAGATCTCGGACAGAAAATTTGCCCAAAGTAAACTCTATCATCTTGCGTTCCATGATTCCCTGACTGGCCTTCCTAATCGTGAATGGCTGATGAAAAAAATAACCGAACTCATTTCAAATTCCATGACATCATCTGAAATGCCATTTGGTGTTATGTTTCTCGATGGCGATCGCTTTAAACTGGTAAATGATACATTTGGACATAATGTCGGTGACGAACTGCTTGTAGCAGCGGCCACTCGGTTGTCAAATTTGCTTACCAAAGGGCAATATGCAGTGCGACTGGGAGGAGATGAATTTACCATCTTAGTTGAACACGTAGCTGATGAGGATGTCCTTGCCCGTATTGCCCAATCTGTCGTCGACGAATTCTCAGTGCCATTTATGATAGATAAGCACACCATTCACTTTGCAGTAAGCGTTGGTGTTGTGCTTTGCAACAAACAATATCGCTCAGTCACCGCAGTCCTGCGAGATGCCGATATCGCGATGTACCATGTTAAAAAATCGCAAAAAGGCACCTACAAGATTTTTGATCAACAAATGCGCAAGGAAGTACTGGAGACATCTGAAATTGAAAAAGATATGCGCGAAGCACTGCGCAATGATGTTTTTACGTTGCAATATCAGCCGATTATCGCCCTAGATACCAACAAAGTTGCCAAATATGAAGCATTGATTCGATGGAACGATGAAAAGCATGGCAATGTCCCTCCGAGTGTATTTATCCCAATCGCCGAGGAAAATGGCCTGATCAGTCAAATTGGTAACTGGGTGCTTAACAATGCATGTGCGCAATTAAGAACGTGGCGCTTGTTTGATTGCTTGAATGACGTTGTAATTAACATCAACGTATCTCCTTCTCAATTGCGCTCTGAGTCATTCTTGTCACACTTAGATACAGCATTGAAGCAAAATCTGCTGGAAGGCAAACACATAACCATAGAGTTAACCGAATCAACATTGATTGAAAATGACAAGGAAATCGCGTATCTGTTTGAGCAGATTACTAAACGAGGCATCGACCTTGCAATTGATGACTTTGGTACTGGATATTCGTCACTTGCCTACTTGAACGAATTACCCGTTAATGCAATAAAAATTGACCGGAAATTTGTCAGTGATATCGACCCCACTCAGAACGGCGCAGTAGACAGTGACGCGCTTGAAATCGTAAAAGCGATGGTAACGCTTGGCCACAGTTTGGGTATGAAAGTCACCGCAGAAGGCATCGAAACTGAAACCCAGTTAAGAGAACTGAAAAGAATTGGCGTAGACTACGGTCAGGGTTATCTCGTATCTAAACCTATTGACGTAGAAGACGTGCCCGGGTTTTCAGGTAACCAAGCCGCTTTGGAAAAATTCGTAACTGAAAATGAAGAAACAGTAACTGCATCGACAGAATAAATTGTCACAAGCAAATAGTTTGAATCGTACTTAACCGAAAACAAAAACATCCACAGCACAACAAATGAATATTAACGATATGCAAATTGCACTATGTCGAACCGTGTAGAAAAAGAGCTAAAAGCACCGGAAAACCAACAGAAGTAGCCGCTTCGTTGGCAACTCTGTCATCAAAATTCCCCTTGTTCAAACTTGCTACATTAGGTTTATTTCATCTGATCCTCTAGTTTCTTTATAAAAAAAGTTTATTATTTGAACCATGCAGAGTATCCATCTATCTAATAGACAATTCAAAAATTCAATTCAATCTACGCTGAGAAGCTTGTATGATTGTGTTAAGTCAAGCGGCAGCTTCCCAAAATCAAACCGCAAACCATCATGCATGAGGGGTAAGTATTTATGGGCATCTTTGATCATTATCAACAACGTTACGAAGAACGACAGGAAGAAGAGTATACGCTTCAAGAATTCCTGAATTTATGTAAGACCGATCCAATGGTTTACGCAAATGCAGCTGAGCGACTGTTGCATGCGATTGGTGAGCCAGAAATGATAGATACAGCCAATGATTCCAGATTGAGCCGTATCTTTTCAAACAGAGTCATTGCTCGCTACCCCGCCTTTGGCGAGTTCTATGGCATGGAAGAGGCAATCGAGCAAATCGTTGCTTATCTCAAACACGCTGCACAAGGACTGGAAGAGAAAAAACAAATCCTCTATTTATTAGGTCCCGTCGGCGGCGGAAAATCCTCCCTTTCAGAACGCCTGAAAGAACTGATGCAAAAGGTGCCCATCTATATTCTCAAAGGCTCCCCAGTCAATGACCACCCACTATGCCTGTTCGATGTAAATGAAGATGCACATATCCTTGAAAAAGAGTACGGCATAGAGAAGCGTTATGTAAAAACCATAATGTCACCGTGGGCACGCAAACGACTACATGAATTCAATGGTGATGTATCCCAATTCAAAGTTGTACGTGTATATCCCTCAGTATTAGACCAGTGCGCAATCGCCAAAACTGAACCTGGCGATGAGAACAATCAAGACATTTCATCTCTTGTCGGTAAGGTGGATATACGCAAACTAGAGTCTTTTGCGCAAAACGATCCAGATGCATATAGCTATTCAGGTTCGTTGTGTAAAGCGAACCAAGGTATCATGGAGTTTGTGGAAATGTTCAAAGCGCCAATCAAGGTGCTGCACCCACTACTTACCGCGACACAAGAAGGCAATTACAACCCGACAGAAGGGTTTTCGGCTTTGCCGTACGACGGCTTAATACTTGCCCATTCAAATGAATCGGAATGGCAATCATTCAGAAACAACAAAAATAACGAAGCGTTCTTGGACCGCGTTTATATTGTTAAAGTCCCCTACTGCTTGCGCGTTTCTGAAGAGATTAATATCTATCGAAAATTACTTGAAAACAGTGAGCTTCAAAACGCACCCTGTGCGCCTGACACGCTTGAATTACTAGCGCAGTTCAGTGTACTTTCGCGATTAAAAGCACCTGAGAATTCTTCAATCTACTCTAAGATGCGCGTCTACAACGGCGAAAGCTTGAAAGACACCGATCCAAAAGCAAAATCGCATCAAGAGTACAAAGACTATGCAGGTGTTGATGAAGGCATGGACGGTCTGTCGACCCGATTTGCATTTAAGATCCTCTCGCGCGTATTTAACTTTGACCATCAAGAAGTGGCAGCTAACCCCGTCCATCTTTTTTACGTACTGGAAAAACAAATTGAACAAGAACAGTTCCCTGCAGAAATCGCCGAACGTTATTTGGAGCATCTAAAGGGGCACTTAACTAATAGGTATGTCGCTTTCATTGGTAAAGAAATTCAAACAGCCTATCTCGAATCGTATTCTGAATACGGTCAAAACCTCTTCGATCGTTACGTCACCTATGCGGATTTTTGGATCCAGGATCAAGAGTATCGCGATCCGGAAACAGGCCAGTTGTTCGATCGCGCCGCGTTAAATGCCGAACTGGAGAAAACAGAAAAACCGGCTGGGATCAGCAATCCGAAAGACTTCCGAAACGAAATAGTGAATTTCGTGTTGCGCGCGAAAGCAAACAATTCGGGTGAGAACCCAAGCTGGACAAGCTATGAAAAACTGCGCACTGTGATTGAAAAGAAAATGTTCTCAAACACAGAAGACTTGTTACCCGTAATATCATTTAATACAAAATCATCGAAAGAAGACCAGAAAAAACACGATGATTTTGTAAAACGCATGACGGAGAAGGGATACACCGCACGTCAAGTAAGACTGCTTTGTGAATGGTATCTGCGTGTACGTAAAGCGTCTTAGAGCTAGGCAATAGCAGTATGTCGCATTTCATCGATAGACGTCCCAACGGCAAAGGTAAGTCTACCGTTAACCGGCAGCGCTTTATTCGTCGTTACAAGCAACAAATAAAGCGCTCGGTTGCCGACGCTATTGGCAACCGTTCAGTGACAGATATCGAATCTGGCGAACAGATTACTATTCCAAAAAGGGATGTTTCAGAACCTCTTTTTCACACTGGCAAAGGCGGCTCACAACGTCGCGTATTGCCGGGTAATGATCAATTTGCCAAAGGCGACAAAATCAAACGACCACCTCAAGGTGGGGGACAAGGGTCTGGTGAAGGGGATGCAAGCAATTCAGGTGAAGGCGAAGACGATTTCGTTTTTTCCTTAAGCAAAGATGAATACTTAGATATCCTGTTTGATGGATTAGAGCTACCGAACCTTAAAAAGACCACAGTAGATTCATCTACCGAGTTTGAAACGTTCCGCGCTGGTTATCAAACCGAAGGAATACCCAGTAATCTGGATATTGTGCGCTCTTTAAAAGGGGCTGTCGCGCGCAAAATCGCAATGACCTCAGGATCAAGGAAGGAGCTTAAGCAGCTCGAAGAGGAATACCAGCAATTACTTAAAGACCCACATCACGATCAAGCCAAGTTATTAAAACTCGAAGACGATATTGAGCATCTCAAACAGCGCATAGCCAAAGTCCCATTTATCGACACCTTCGACCTTAGATTCAGAAATTACGAAAAACGCCCAGTACCGAGCAGTCAAGCCGTTATGTTTTGTTTGATGGACGTCTCTGGCTCAATGGATCAGGCAACCAAAGACATCGCTAAGCGGTTTTATATCCTACTGTATCTCTTTTTAACTGCTCGCTATGACAATGTAGAAGTAGTCTATATACGCCACCATACACAAGCTAAAGAAGTCGATGAACACACTTTCTTTTATTCGCAAGAGACAGGCGGCACGATCGTAAGTAGCGCATTAAAAGCGATGCATCAGATCGTAAAAGACCGATACGATCCTGCAGAATGGAATATTTATGCGGCACAGGCATCTGATGGTGACAATTGGAGCGATGACTCACCACTGTGTCGCGATTTGCTTGAAAAGGAGTTGATGCCACTCACCAGGTTTTATGCCTATATAGAAATAACCACGCGCGATCATCAAAGTTTGTGGCGGGAGTACCAAAAAGTGAGCGCTACCTGGGAAAATTTTGTGTGCAAACACATCGTCACCGTTGATGATATTCTTCCAGTGTTTCGCGAATTGTTTTCGACCAACGCGGAGATGAGAACATGAGCATGCTAGATGACGGTCCAGATTGGAATTTTCAACTCCTTGAACAATACGACGCTGAAATTAGCGCGCTAGCAAAACGCTTTAAGCTTGACACCTACCCAAACCAAATTGAGGTTATCACCGCTGAACAAATGATGGATGCGTACGCCAGCATCGGTATGCCAATCAACTATTCGCATTGGTCCTTTGGCAAGAAATTCATCCACACAGAACAAAACTATAAACGCGGGTTCATGGGACTCGCCTATGAAATCGTGATCAATTCTGACCCCTGTATTGCCTATTTGATGGAAGAAAACACCGTTACCATGCAGGCTTTAGTTATTGCCCACGCGTGCTACGGCCACAACTCTTTTTTCAAAAACAATTATTTATTCAAAACCTGGACAGATGCCAGTGCAATTATAGATTATTTGGTGTTTGCAAAAGGCTATGTGGCCAAATGTGAAATAAAACACGGTGTCGAAGCGGTTGAACATACCCTGGATGCTTGCCACGCACTGATGAATTATGGTGTTGACCGGTATAAACGGCCACCAAGTCTATCGATCGAAGAAGAAAAACACCGACAAGAAGAACGCGAAAAGTATTTGCAGTCGCAAGTGAATGATCTCTGGCGAACGCTACCAAAAGGCGAGAAAACGATTCACAAAGAGCGTCTTCACTTTCCACCAGAGCCAGAAGAGAATATTCTCTATTTCATTGAGAAACACGCTCCTCTTTTAGAGCCATGGCAACGTGAACTGGTCCGTATCGTACGAAAAGTATCGCAATATTTTTATCCACAAAAACAAACACAGGTCATGAACGAAGGGTGGGCCACATTTTGGCATTACCACTTGCTCAATACGCTTTATGACGAGGGTAAAGTTAGCGATCGATTCATGCTGGAGTTCTTGCAATCACATACAGGCGTGGTCGCTCAACCAGATTACAATAGCCAGTATTTCTCGGGTATCAATCCTTATGCACTGGGCTTTAACATGTTCATGGATATCAAGCGTTATTGCGAATCACCCACGCCAGAGGATAAAGAATGGTTTGGTGATCTTGCAGGATCGAATTGGCTTGATACACTGCATTTTGCCATGCAGAACTTCAAAGACGAGAGTTTTATTAGCCAATTTTTATCTCCCAAAATCATGCGTGATTTCCGTTTGTTCGCAATCGAAGACGACAGCAGTAAACCATTCATCAACGTATCTGCCATTCACGATGAAATTGGCTATAAACAAATTCGCGAACAATTATCAGCACAGTATAACCTGAGTAATCTTGAGCCAAATATCCAAATCTACAAAGTTGATTTCAGAGGCGATCGCTCATTAACCCTTCGTTACTACCCTCAACAAGGCAAACCACTTGCAACTAGCAAAGAGGAAGTATTGAAGCATTTGCACCATCTGTGGAAATTTGATGTGCACTTGGAGCAGCAAAACAGTGATGGGAGCGTCGTTAAATTATCAAGTTGTTGCAGCGAAAGCTCAGCAGCCTAGTCATTCTCGACCTGCTAATCCAACGTCAGCTCAGTTCATCCAGCAAATGTTTATAATTGCGGGTGACTTTCACGGTATCTCCAGACGTCAATTGTGCGATGTATTCACCATTTGAATTGGGGGTGAGTTTGGTTAATTTATGCACATTCAGGATGGCAGAACGATTCACTCTTGCAAAGGTATTTGGGTTTAAATCGGCTTCAAACTGTTTTAACGTCTTGCGGATAATATGTGTCCCATCCTGTGTATGCACGCACATATAATCGCCTGCCGCTTCAATCCAGTTGATGGAGGAGAGTTGAATGCGCAGCCATTCAGTACCACTTTTAAGTGATATGGTCTGGTCCAGTTGATCTAGGCTATTTGTATCAGAACGATCCAAACGGTCCATCAAACCGCCAATGTTGTTGCCCGTTTTTCTTTGCAATATAGAATCCAGTTGTTCATGCTCGGACAGCTTTTTAATCGCGTCAAAATGCCTCTCCAATCGGATGATGCAGTTATTAAAACGATCATCTGCAAACGGCTTCAGTAAATAATCAAAGGCCTCAAATTCAAACGCGTTTAAGGCAAACTCTTTATATGCGGTAACAAAAATAATCAACGGTAATGATGGCATGTTGTCTTGCATCCAGGCGACAAACTGCAGACCGGACATACCCGGCATTTCTACGTCTAAAAAGATAACGTCGGGTGCTTGCTCCTGCACCAGATACTTTGCATCAAGTGCAGATGCGCAGGCTGAAACCACTTGGATAGTAGAGACGTCTTTGAGCTTTAGCATAAGCCCTTGGCGTGCCAATGGCTCGTCCTCGACAATCATGGCACTGATCTTAGCGTTTATGCGCTCTGAGCTGGTATCCATATATCCACCTTGAATCCGGACGGTTTGTTGATCCCACATATAAAATTATGCTTGTGCGGATATAAAACCTTCAGCCTTTCCTTTATGTTTGTCAAGCCAACGCCGCTGTCTTTCTCTTTTGATATCGATGGCTTCTTTTTCAACACCGGTCCATTGTCAGCGACGGAAAGGTGCAAGTGTTTGTTTTCTATCTTAGCGACGATTTCAATGCAGCCCTTTTCAGTCATATTGGCTATCGCGTACTTGATAGAGTTTTCAATCAACGGTTGCAAAATAAGGCTAGGCACAAAGAGATCTTCCGCCTCCTGCTCAATCTTAAATGAAATGCTCAACCGGTCGTCAAATCGCATCTTTTCGATTTCCAAATAAAGCATGCAGGCCTTTATTTCCTCCCGAAGTGGTATCTTCTTTTCAGGATCGTTATCCAGCGAAAATCGCAAAAAAGTAGAAAGGCGGACCAGCATCCCCTTGGCCTTTTCTTTGCTTTCAATAGATACAAGTGTAGAAATTGCGTTTAGCGTATTAAACAAAAAATGCGGGTTAATTTGGTATCTCAACATTTTGATTTGCGCCGAGTGTGACAAACGCACGGCTTCCAGATGAAGCTGCTTTTGCGCAATGAGTCGGTAGTGGAAATTAATGCCAAAATACAGTGTGCTCCACACCATAATCATGAAAAATGAATAGCTTAATCCATTGAGATAGGCGAAAAAATCAAGCTCTTTGTGCATCTTTTCTTTCATCTGAGTTGCGTTTTCACCTTCCATTTTCTCTTCTACGTGCATCTTTTCAGAACCGACGAAATACCACATAGTCGTGTTTTTTGCAGGGGTCCACAGGAGCGCAGCGCTTAAGCAACAAACAGTAATAACTGTAATTAATAGCTTCGGCGGCAGTTGCCAACACCGTTGAAAAATGTATCGAAGGGGCAGTGTCAAAATCGCTGCAATGGTCGCACTGCAAATCAGCGCTACGATAACAATTGGATCCATGTCTGGCTTCTGAGTGAAAAGCAAATTGTCGAAGGAGAAGATGACAATGTACCCCAACCAGCCAAGCAGATGCAGCAGCCAAAAAGAAGGCTTTTGTTCTTTTCTATTTGTCTCTTTGGTTGAACTACTTTTCATTTAACGGATGTACTGCTGGGTTTGAATCGCTTTGGCCATATGGCCTTAACCCTATACCAGATGGGATGCGTTGTCGAAAACTATAGATAACACGCGGAATTATGAGACAAAGGAGACAAACGTGCCTCCTCTGCCCTCCAAAAATGGTGAGAGGTATCTTAAAAACGCTTGTGCCACCCAACAAGAATCAAACGGTGCGATGCTGGGGTAGTTTATAAATCTGCAAACTTATTCTGACTTCGATGCCGCAGAGGCGCTGTTTTGTTCTATCATTGCCAAAATTTGCTTTTCATTTTGTCCCGTTTTCTTGGCGATATAAAGCGCTGTTTTGTCTGCGCTGTTTGCAACTGCAAAACTCGTTATATCCATACCGTTGCAACGCAATCCTTCTTGCAAATCGCGAAGCTTTATACCTGTCCTTTTAACGTGGCGCTTGAAGCGATTCACTTTATTATCTTGAATAGCCTCGCAGACATGGACAAGCTTTTTTTCAAAGTATGCTGGAAAGTGGGTATCACTTGCACTAACAAATGTCGCACCAAACAGCGTTAAACCTACAATGGATGATTTTAAAACCAGAGACTTCATAATTTGCTCCATAGTTGTTGTTGACCAGTGACGTCAGTAAATGAGATTGACGCGAGAAACCTAAGGCTGACATAGCAACAAGAAGACCTGCCTTATCTTTCTGTTTTCACAGTAATAAAGAATCAAATTTATTACGACGAAAATGCGACGTCACAACAGATAACCAAGATGAGTAAGACGAAATGCGGAAGCTTGCGATGAACGTTGAAAGCGAGCAATATGCCGAGCGGTGAACTATGAAGAGCTTAAGTATATGCAGAAAACATTGATTAATTATGATGTCCCTGCTATTTTTCGAAATGAGGCCTACCAGCTAACAAACCAGCCAGGCCAAAAGGCGTCATAGCGACGCCTTCCCTCTTTTTAAACGCAGTAAAAACTTAGGAATATAGTGACTAATTTACCTGTTTGGATAAGGTAAAAGCGCCGCGAATGTCTTGAAGTGTAAAACCGATAGCCTGGTCATTGGGATAATGTTCATTTATTGTCTCCAACAGACCGCTGTTAATTGATTGGCCATGACACGCAAGGCACACTTGTGAAGTTGGTATCGCTTTCATGAATCTGAATTGATTGTCGTCTATGGATGATGTAGCAAGTGTCTCTGGCTTAGCGCCAGACTTGTAATTCTGATCAAAGGCAACCAATACATCCGATTCCCATTGATCGGGCGCGTTATCAATATTGCGCACTCTTAGGCTTGTTCTACCTATGTCCCATCCGTCTGTTGACAGCGCATTAGCTATCTCAGGAGCCTCAACGCTACACACATCAACGGCAGCAGGAAATCCTTCGGATTTTATTGTGTTCACCAATGTTTGTTTTAGCGCTTTACCAAATGCCTTGATCCTTTGTTGCGCTTCGCGCTCGTATTCTTCTGTTGTCATTGTATCAATGATATTGTCATCCTGATTTGCGTATGCACAATGACTGAATATACAAATCGCAATTGTACTGATTAGGCTTATGCGAAACCCTGCGTTATAATACATTGTTTTTCCTAATAAATTCCATTTTCGACAATCTACTTTAAACACGCAAACTCCCTCTAGCTCGTGATTGCAAGCCACTGGGTATTATCTTGCTTAAGCTCGTTGGAAGTGTTGATAACAATTACTTCTTAAACTGTTCATACGCCACCATTGCATCTGCAGCGTACATCAAAGAAGGACCGCCACCCATATAGATAGCCATTGCCAGCGTCTCTTCTATCTCTTCTTTGGTCGCACCCAACTCGACGAGAGCTTTGACATGAAACCCGATGCAACCATCGCATCGAGTAGAGACACCAATTGCTAACGCAATCAATTCCTTGGTTTTTTTGTCCAAAACACCATCGGATGTCGCTGCCTTGGCCATGGCCGAAAAGCCTTGCATGGTGTTGCTGATATTTGGCCTAAGTGTTTTTAGGCTTTCAGAGATCCTGGCCGTTATCTCAGGATAAGACTTACTCATTCTGTGTCCTCTTTATTCTAAATAACTTCTATGTTTGATGATCGATCGATTATCTGTTTGTCGGCGCATTTTGGCCGCATTTTCTTTGTTCACTTTTCTTTATTGACTATTTCACCAACAGTTTATATATTAGTTATATCTAATATTAAGTCAAGGGTTTCATGTTTACCGAAACCGACAAATCAAAGTTAGCAGCCAATGCTGAAAAGGCAGAATTACTACTAAAGCTCGTC
>JBCDMA010000048.1:0-16987 GCA_038744645.1 Pseudomonadota bacterium
AAACTCCCTACGCAAACTTTTTCACTCAAAGTCGATTTTTATCTCGAACCATCTTTTGAAGTAACCGTGGTTTTTATAGACGATATATTGGCTGCGCTCCCGCTCAAAGAAGGCGCGGATACGGCACTGGTGATTTGTCGAGATGGGTACCTTTCGCTGTATACTCAGGCATTTCGAAATGAGTACAAACCCTTTTTTGTATTGCAGATCGATGGGCTTAATCCGCTCGACTGGCCTGAGACACTCAACGAACAGTATCTGGGGCCTTATTACGCTGCAGTCTCGGAAGAATTAGCGCCTAGATACGCTGATCTTTTTGACGCCGGTGCCAAGCGTCCGTGGGGTGCAATTGCCATCGAAGTTGTCAATTACGATGATGAGTTTGCACCCATATATAGCGATGGGTTTTCAGCGCTATCTGAGAGTGCTAGGCAAGGTCGCCATATTTATATGAATAACTGCATGAGCTGTCATCGCTGGGAAGACAATCAGTTTGGCGGCACTACGTCCAACCGGCTGTTTCCTGTCCTTGCGGGCAGTGCTGTGTACAACAGCGATTACTTTCGCGACTTTGTACGCAATCCATCAAAATATATGAAGGGTGTCTATATGCCAGCTCATCCACACTATACCGATGAGCACTTCGACAAGTTGGCGGATTTCTTTGCGGCGTATTTTGATGCGCGTTAACTATTGCGTCTCTCTGCTTCGACTTAACCTAAACACAGGTCTTTTTCTGATACTGGTAGTAATATGCTGCCCTGTCTCGCACGCTTTTACACAGCTTCAACTATTGACCAATAAAGTAATAAAGCCAGCATTTGAAAACGTCACTTTAACCGGCGATCTAGATGCAAAGATCCTCGCTGGTGGGCCTATGATTGCTTATTCCACGCCCCGAGAGGTTGGAATTTGGGTAAGTACCGCAAAAGAAGCGAGAGTGCGAATTGCTTATTATGATGAGGATGCGGTCGAAAAAGTGCGAGTAACGGCTGAAATCGAAACCTCTCGAGAAGACGCGTTCACTATATTGTTTCGCTGCGACCGCGTAGAGCCAGGACGCAAGTACCTATATAAGCTGTATATCAATGGCAAGACGCACAAGCTGCCCTTTGAACGAAGTTTCAGTACACCACCCATAAACGATGAAATAACCAGCGGTCCATCCAGTGCAAGTATCGGTAGTGAGCGGATGGCGCTATTGGGTGCGCATGCTGTGGATGATGTTCTATATCCACCCCACACCCCAATCCAAAAGAGCGACGTAATTGAGCGTCTGATTGGGCAATTGCAAGCCCTAGACCCTACTGCAATGCTATGGGTGGGCAATAGCATACTCATGCGTACCGCGGATACATCCTCTAAAACGGGTTATGATTTGCGTTATGGATTTGCCAGAAACTGGAAGGAATTACGCTCATTACAAGCCACTGTGCCTCAATACGCAGCGCCTGGGGCCGATGATTTGGGCGCCTCGGCCTCAAATGGTTGGCTGGAATTGCCAGAAATAGCGCGGCTTAGCTTTAATCGATTCTGGCCGGTTCCACATCGAAACAGTAGTCAAGACCTTTCCTACTCATTTACACGCAGTGATGTAAAAGTATTTGTATTAGACGCCTTTGCTTACCGAAATAAAAAACAACGCTATGGCCAAAACCAGATTGATTGGCTAATGCAAGGCTTGGAAGCCAATCAAAATAAACGTCTTAGAGTAGTCGCGTTAGGTGAAGCTTTCGCTAGCAGTGCTTACAAAGCAGAATCGAAAGCACTGCTTAAAAGACTTCGTGACGCTGCAAAACAAGGACCTATTTTACTGACCGCGCCTGGCGCCACGGCAACGTTTTGGGTAGAGCATGCGCCAGGCCTCGCGCAATTGGTGTTGGGCCCCTTTACACGAAAGCCCGCGCAAGTTGGTGCAACAAATTTCAAAGGTAAACAAATTGCTGAGGGGAACGTGTATGGGATGTTATCCTGGTCAAAAGAGCAAGCTCCCACTCTCCACATTTACTCCCCTGCAGGAGACACGCTCATGACCCACAGTTTTCAATGAAGATATACTTCATGATTTTTGTAAAATGCAAATCCTGCGGCAGGTTGTTGAAAGCTGCAAACTAAAGGGGCGCTATGAAGGTGAAGACTGGTGATATTTACTTCGACCTACAAGCCAATCTAAAGTCGTCGTAAACTTTTTAGTGTCTTCTTTAAAGTGAAAACAATGTAATCATTGATCGCAGGGTATCTAAAGGACGAAAAAGGAAAGTAGAACCGATATACAAATCCACTTGTAAGGCGCGACCTATGGAACACAGAAAACTCATTTCAATCATTACCATTTGTTCAGTATTTGCCCTATCGACCACCGCGCTGATGGCGCGCGATGATTCGGTTGCTGAATCTTCAACTAATATTGTCGAAACCGCTTCAGGTGCTGGTCAATTTGAAGTCCTGTTAGCTGCAGCCACGAGTGCTGGCCTGGTACCGGCACTCTCTGGAGAGGGCCCATTGACCGTGTTCGCCCCAACGGATGATGCGTTTGGCACTTTGCGTGTCGGCACAATCGACTCATTGCTAGAAGAAGAGAATCGCGATTTACTCACGCGCATTCTTTCCTATCATGTGGTGTCTGGGCAGGTCGGCAGCCAAACCTTAGCAGACGGCGTATCACTAAAAACGCTTGCTGGACCGAGAATTACCTTTGAACAAACTGAAAAGGGGTTCAGCGTCGAAGGTGCCCGTATTTTAACAACCGATATTGCTGCATCGAATGGTCTTATACACGTTATCGACCGAGTTATCATGCCGCCAGAGCAAATCAGTCGTGTCGATGCGCGACGCATGATCATGTCGTCGATTACAAGAGGTGCCCCAATGTATAATCACGGCAATGCAAAAGGCACAACGCAAGTCTATTCAATGACGATAAAGTCCCTTATTGCGTCAGCGAACCTCAAGCAATCAGAAATAGACAGGCTGCAAAAAGGACTCGACGATAGTTTAAATTCCGAAAACTATCAGCAAAGCGCTTGGGATTTGCGATATGCAATGGACGCGGTGCTGTTATCCCTGGCTGAGTCTAGCAGAATGAATATGTGATGTTACTCAGCGATGGAGCACTTGTTCCTTGTGCTCTATCTTGTCTCGCCTAGTTTTTCCTTTTTTAAGTATTTTGCGTAATGTCGGCTAGAACATTGCAGAATCATATTGACGTCCGATCAACCCGCTCACAAGCTGTTAGGGTTTAACCGTGGTGATTTTGCAATCAACGCTACTATCGCGTGAATAGAGTAATTGCTAATAGTAATTGTTTCGATTAAATTAACGCCTCAACTGCGCTTCAAACAATACCAATTTATGCCAACATCAACGGCTTCTAATAATCAATCTACTACCCAAAAACCACGTATTCTTGTTGTTGAGGATGACGTCACGCTCAGTGATCAATTGACCGAACTATTGCTCAGTTCCGGTTATCAGGTTAAGCAGTGCTTTGACGGTCAACAAGCGCTTGATACCGCCGTTATTGAATCGTTTCAGCTAATTCTATTGGATTTGATGCTTCCCGGCAGAGATGGGCTGTCTTTACTTCAGATATTGCGCAATTGTAGCTCCACGCCTGTGATTATTGTTTCAGCGAAACACGCTGAAGAGGAGCGCGTAAAAGGCTTAAGCGCCGGTGCTGACGATTATCTTGCTAAACCATTTAACAAAGATGAGTTATTACTGCGAATTGACGCCATTTTGCGGCGTACCATGAAAATTAATCATCGAGAAGAAAGTACTCAACAACTCGACGAACTCATTGCTGATCGTCGCCAACAGCAAGTTTCTGTTGGTAAAGAAGTCGTCACTGTTACACCGACTGAATTGTCCTTGCTGTGGACCTTGATGCAGAATGCTGGCGAAATTTTGTCCAAAGCATTTTTATATCAAACTGTTCTCAATCGTCGTTTTAGTCAATATGATCGAAGCTTGGACATGCACTTCAGTCGGGTTAGACGTAAACTTAATGACGCTGGTTGGGACGGTAGCCGCTTGCAAACCATCCATGGAAAAGGATACAGAATTACATGAATCATCGACTGTTTTGGAAGTTGTGCTTGATAATTGGTACTGGCGTAGTGGTGCTCTTTTATATCATCGATCAAACGATTGATTATATAGAAACCAACATGAGTGTCATCCAACCTCAGCATAAACTTCAGTTACAGTCATGGAGCCAACACGCACACAGACTTTATCAAGCAAATGATTTAATTGAACTTGAACATTGGTTAACTGAACTTCAAAAACAAGAACAAACCTGGGCTGTGGTTGCCAGCGCAGAAGTCCATCATATAGCGGGAAATACAGGGCGAATGGATGAATACACCGGTTTTAATTTGGGCCGCAGTATTAATTGGAACATTCATCTATATTTTAAACACAACCCAATTATGGAGCTTCCGTTTTCTGATGGCAGCGCAAGTCTGCTGATTGAATTACCGGCGAGAATGAGGCCAGGGTCATATTGGGACCTGACCAGAATATTATTACAGGTCATTCTTCCAATGCTGATCCTAATATCGCTATCGGTTGTTTTGTATCGCCATATCATCAATCCACTTAAAGAGCTTGAAGCAGCAACGCGAGCGTTCAGTCAAGGTAACTTTGAAGTGCGAGTGCGCGAGCAGTTGGGCAGTCGCGATGATGAACTGGCTCAACTATCCAGTACCTTTGACCACATGGCGGACCATATTGGTGACTTGATTTTACGCCAACGTCAATTAATTACTGACTTATCTCATGAGCTTAGAACACCGTTAACTCGCCTTGATATCGCCACGGAAAATTTAATTTCAGCAAAGAACAAAGCCGATCCTGTCGAGCTTGAGCAAAGACTGGAGCGCATTCACAGAGAATCACGACACATTCGTAAATTGGTCGACGATACCTTAACTTTGTCATGGTTAGAAAACGAAGCGCCAGAACTTAGAACGGAGTCTCTAGACTTAGTTGATTTAATTGAAGTTTTGGTTGAAGACGCCAGTTTTGAGTATCCTGATAGACAGATCGATGTCAATCTACTGCACTCAGCACACATTGATAACAGTAATCATCGAGCGCTTGGTCAAGCCATCGAAAATATATTGCGCAATGCATTGCGTTATACCCCAGCTGGAAAAACTGTATCGATAGCCTTAAAGAAAATTAGCGATCGGTTTGAGATTTCAATTGCTGATCAAGGGCCGGGCGTACCTGAACAATACTTATCTGCAATCTTTAATCCCTTCTTTCGGGTAGATGCGTCACGACCTGCTGAAGGCGCCAGCTTCGGCCTTGGTTTGGCATTGGCTCAGCGCCAATTAAAAGCGGTAGCGGCTGGAGTGTTCGCGACTAATCTCTCAAATGGCGGCTTGATGATGTCGGTCTCCGTACCACAAAATTAACGTTTTCTCGTTTCTTCTTTTTCTTTTGCCTATCGGGATGTGACACCGGATCCTGAAAATCTGATTCAGCAAGCTTTTTTTAAATTGTAACAACGCGAAAAAGAGCGAACACAAATAACGAGCAGAAAGAAATCCAACAGTTCTGGCCAGGCGAATGTGACAAATTAGGCCCGGAGCACCTCTTTATGTTAGCGCAGAAAAAAAGTCGTGATGAACCAGATGCTTGAACGTCGAAAATAGATATTTTTGTTAAACAGAGTCGATGGTTGACGCCTGCAATTGCGTTACACAAATAATTGCTTTATCCAATATCGCTGAAAACAGGCTGAGTTTCGTTTCACATACATTCTAACGATTTGGATTGGCGCTGGTTTTTCATTAACTTTAAAATTTAGTTGACGAATATTTCGTGCACGAATATTATTCGTTTCGAAACTTAATGAAAAGGCAATATCATGAAAAATACATTTATCATTTCTATCTTAAGCTCAATGTTATTCAGCAGTCATGCGGTTATGGCTGCCGAAAGCAACACTTCCGTCAATACTGTTAATGCATTTGAACAGCTGTTTGGTGTGATGGAGGGTAAGCGGCGCAACCATGTTAGAGGGTTTTGTTTTGCAGGGGAGCTGACCCCTGTGGATGGCAAAATTACTCAATACAGTAAAAGTGCAATGTTCACTGGAAAATCCAGTGTTATTGGTCGTTTGTCTCATAAAGATGGTTATCATTCTGCACCAGATAACAAGCCAGCCCATTATGGTATGGGTTTATCTATTCAAACGTCATCAGGTGAAACACATTTAATGTCGATGAATACGCTGGACTTCTTCCCTGTTGCGACGCCAGAAGCGTTTGCTGAATTGATGCAAGCCAAAGTGACAGGCGGACCGGCGGTCAAAGCGTTTAAATCAAAAAATAAGGATCTTCAGCGTTTTAAAGCTCACGCAGCAAAAAACAAAAAGACGCTAACACCTTATGAAGGCACCACCTATAACAGTGTGAATAGCTTTTATCTCGTCAATGAGCAGGATGAGCAAACGGCCATTCGTTGGTCATTTGTGCCTGTTCAGCCGCAAAACATTGTGCTGGAGCCAACGGAATCATTTTTCTTTGAAAACATGCAAAAAAATCTCAGCCAACATGACATCAGCTGGGATATGGTGATCACCATTGCTAACCCTGATGATGCTGTTAATAACGCTGCATTACCTTGGGAAGGCGAACACCAACAACTTACCGCCGCCAGATTAAAAGTGCTGTCTATTGCTAAAGAAGAAGACGGTCAATGTGACAACATTAACTACGACCCGCTAGTCTTATCATCTGGCTTTAAGCCTTCCGACGATCCTTTATTGCAGGCACGCAGCACGTCTTATGCTATTACCTTTGGCAAAAGGTTGTCTGAAAAGAGCACCCAGTAGCCAGCTCATCACCTTTTTTCCAACACTACATTAAGTGGGTAAATTGGTGAGTGAGGTAACCGATGAACCCGACTATGAAACTGCCATTAATGCTTTGAGTTAATAAAGCGATGCGCTGCTTTTTAGGTTGTGATTTAACGCCATCCGCAAAAATGTCGCTTGATGGATGGCGCCAAAAGGCGTCTCATGCGAGTGTGGATGTGCCAGTTGTCAAACCTGCAAATTTTCATCTTACCACCTGGTTTATTGGAAACATTGAAACCGCCCTCCAAATGTAACAAATGTAAAAGTGCTATGATTTTTCTTGTTTGTAATGATAATTATTCCGATTTGTGTTTGTGCGTTCGGGCGCACACCGCCACTAACAGCTGAATGTAAACCAAAATCTGCTGTGCAGATACACCCTCACCCGTGCCGGACCCTCACACAATTATCAAATAACAACAACAGAGCAATGCTCATTACTTTAATAATATGAGTGAAACAACATGAAAATTACATATTTAAACCCGCACAAGAGATCACTAATAGCACTTTCAATCGCTGCAACTTTTCCAGCTATTGGTCAAGACTTGACTAAGAACAACGATACGTCTGATGCTGATGACATTGAAAAAATTGAGGTGGTTGGTCAGTTCCAACAATCATTGGTTAACCGAATTCCACTGACTTCGAAGGAACTGCCATTTACGCTGAACATTCTCGACAGAGATTTTCTCGATGCGCGAAACTTTACTCGGCCAACAGAAGCGTTGACTACATTACCAAACATTACGCGTACAGAAGACAGATTAGGCATCGGCACCGCCGGTTTCTTATCTCGTGGTTTTGAAGCGCCTATACTGGTAGACAACCGTGTACAAAATACGTTTAGAGGCACAGGGACTCGTGATGATTCATTTGTCGAAAGTTATGAGGTCCTTAAAGGACCTGCATCGATTTCATTAGGACCCATTGGCCCAGGTGGGGTAATAAATACCGTAACGAAAGTCCCTACCATTGACGAGTTTGTAGATGCTGATTTGCGCCTTGATCAATTTGGCAGTGTCAGCGGCGATATTGATGTCAATTTCGGCGAAATCACAGACTCAGATACGGTGCTATTTAGAATAAGTGGAGCTTATCGTGACTTTCAGTTTGATGCAGATGAAGCCAAACGCGAAACAATCGCAATTCGCCCAGTTGCGATTTTCAACTTAGGCGATGCAACGTCAATAAGAACCAGCATTGCCTATACAGAGCACACTGTTAACCCAAATGCAGGTTTTCCACTGTTAGAATCGGGTGACATTCCATCGCAAATAGACACGGATACATTCACTGGCTTTGCAAATGGTGAAGGCGTATCAGAAGACACGCTCTATGAGGCTGAAATAAACCACGAGTTTCTCGACAATCTAAAATTAACCGTGCGTGGCAGTAGACAAGAAACAGATTTTGATTATACAAACACGTCTGGTTTATACAATTATTCTGACCGTATTCCCGGTCTCGGCGCTAATGAGACAAATGTATACTCTTATAGCGGTGGGGGTGAAACCGAATCTGAACAGACATTTTTTGATATGCAGTTGGCGTATCAGAAAAATATTTGGGGGCAGCAACAAGACTTTGTTTTTGGCGTTGCTTACGACGAAAGCGCGTTTGAACGACTCTTTGCCGCATTTGTTCTTGCTGGGCCTTTTCAATTATCGGAGCTTGATCAACCACGTTTTGGTCCCGATGACATTGGTCCGGTTTCGCCGAGCGCAACCAGCGACTCAAAGCTAAATTCGGTATTTGCAGAAGCGGCTATTCGTCCTAATGACTGGCTGACCATTACTGGGGGCCTACGTTATGATGATTTAGAACAGTCGTTTGTCCGTTTTCGACGAGGCGTGGGATCTGAATCGCCATTTGATGATGATGAAATTACTTTCAGACTCGGCGCCAGCGCGGAGGTTTCAGATGAAATAAATGTTTACGCGAGCTTTGCTCAGGCTTTCACCCCTCAATTTGGTATCAAACGCAATAATGAACCGGCCTCCGCAGAGCTTTCAGATGGTTTTGAACTGGGCGCAAAAGGCAGTGCGTTTGATGGAACATTGAATTTTGAAGCGGGCTTCTTTCACACGATCCGAAAAGATGTTGCAGTTCAAGATCCGAATAACTTACCTGGCGAGATCCCTTTTGTCGTAACCATTGGTGAAGTGACGTTAGATGGTTTTGAATTTACAGGTCGTTTGAATCCAATTGATGGTTTGAATATCAATGTGAGTCTGGGCATCACCGATGTTGACATCACTGAAGCAGGTAACGACGAAATTACAGAGCCAGTGTTCCCTGAAACTACTGGCAGTGTTTACTTCAGTTATGAAATTCAATCGGGGCCATTGGTGGGGCTTACTCTTGGCGGTGGTCTGCGTTACATTGACGAACGAAAAGGGCCTTTTTCAACCTATGATAGCTACACCGTGTCAGACATTAATGTATCTTATCCAATAAATGGCAATATTGATTTGTCGCTAGACATTCTCAATGTCACCGATGAACTATATCTGGAAAATGCGGCCAGCTTCGCACAAAGATTGAACGGCGGTTCGGTATTGGGGCCACCACGTACCGCTGTGTTAACCATTCGCAGTTCATTCTAATCAGAGCGTAATCAACGACTGTCAATGCACTGGCGATCCTGCCAGTGCACCTAATGCTTATCGGCGCTAAAACTAAAATTTAGTAACGCACCACTTATCTACGAGTTTTATGAAATGTGGGCCAATTTGTTGGCCCATCGAAGCACGGCTCATATTCTTACATTAAAACTCTGTCGCTAATGAGAATAACATAGTGCGTGTTGCGCCAAACAAAAAGGTTCCTCCAAAAACAACCTGCTCAACATAGTGTTCATCGCTCAGGTTCCGGATATTCAAACGAGCCGTCATTGCGTGTTCCCCAATATTGAATTTGTACCTTGCGCCAACATCAAAGCGTGTGTAGCTATCCAGCTCAAACGTATTGGCTTGATCGGCGAATACGTCTCCCGCATGAAAGATTCCAGCATTCAACGCCAGACCTGGAATACTGGGCAGTTCATAATCTACAAAAACATTCAGTTGTAACTCTGGTATACCTGCGGGAATGTTCCCATCCAGTACCGGATCATTTGGGTTTTCTATCGAGGGATCTAAGGTATAACCACCCATCACGACTCGAAGCGTATCAGTGATGTCTCCAGTTAGAGTAACCTCGATTCCTCTATGCCGCTGGTCGCCTAAATAACGGAATATGTTTTGAGAATCTAGGTCTGGCAACGGTTGTGTAATGTCAAAGTATGCTGCTGTAAGTATTGCACCGTCAAAAACCTCATATTTGGCGCCAATTTCAAACTGGTCAGTCTCAGCAGGATCAAGCACTAGATTACTCTCAAACCCAGAGTTAGCTGCATTGGGTGGAATCTGCCTGCCGGGGGTGATGCCCCTTGAAAAACTGCTGTAAAGGCTAAGTCTATCGACTGGGTTAATGATCACACCAAAATTGGGCACTACCGTATCGTCTTTATATGTGGTCACCAAAGTACGCGTTGCATTAAAAATGTCTTCATTTTCTTGCTCAGTCCAACGAAGCGCTGCACTGAATTTTAACCAATCCGTCACCGTTATGAAATCGGATACAAAAAATGCACGCTGATTAAAAAATAACGCATCCAATGTTGGACCAGACTGAGCGGATGGTCTGGATAACGTCACAGGATCAAAAATATTTGAATTGCCAGCTTCTGGAAAGGTTCGATCCAGCGGGAATCTCAATGGGTTTTTGCTCCATGCGAAACCAAATGCAACATTGTGTGACACGTCAAAAGTTTCAAAATTTCCCTCAACAATGAATTCAGCAGAGCGCGGGTCACGAACTTCATTTGGGCTAAAAAATGTACCAACAGTATAATCACCATTAGATTGCAATGAACCTGCGATGATTCTTGTAGATTCAATATCGCTTCGACCATACATATGCTGTACTTTCCCTCGGATGCTCCAGTCATCATTCAAGTCATAGGTTGCTCCCAACGAAGTTATGATTGATTGATTTGGAGAACTTGACCAGCTCTGACCAAGATAAGTACTTGGATCATAGTTATCTATTATTTGTCGTTGCTCAGATAGGCTCACCGATTGGTCGAAGCTAAATACGCTCATAAAAGCTTGCGCTTCAATATCTTGTCTCTGAATTTCAGACTCAAATTCAATTAAAAGATTATCGGTTGGTTGCCAATCGAGGAATGCGCTTAAGAGGTACCTTGGGCCGGACACATTATCAACAAAACTGGCTTCTTCGGCAAAAACAGCATTGAATCTGTATCCTATATCATCATTTCGCCCACCAAGGTCGATATGGACACCTGCTCCACCATGACCGTCTCCAAACAGTTGTGCAAATCGATATGGATCATCTGTAGGACGTTTTAAGACATAGTTAATGACACCTCCTGGAGGCACAAAGCCATACCTCAGCGATGTCGGTCCTTTTATAATTTCAACTGCAGCCTTATTCTCAAACGCGGTTCTTACCTGGTTCTGGAACAGCAGGCTCTCTCGTCGATAAGAAGACGAATTGTCTAATATGAAACCACGAATACTTGCCACGTCATTTGACGCTCCTACAAAATTTCCTACTACAATGGAGGGATCATTTTTAGTGATGTCACTTAATCCTCTGATTTGCTGATCTATTAATAGTTCTTGAGTAATGATGCCAACGGAATACGGTGTATCAAAAATCAACTGATCGCTGAATGCTGCTCCTGACTGAGTTCGAGATGTATACCCAGTCTCGCGTTTACCCAATATGGTTATGACTTCAACTGTTTCGCCTATGTTTGGATCATCATTAAACGAAGCAGAGTTTGAATGGACAGATGAATTTAAAACTACGTAAACACCGTTACCGCTTTGTTTTTCTGCGACCAAGCCAGTTCCTTCTAGGGTAATCTCCAACACTTGCTCTACTGTGAATACGCCAAAAATACTGGGGGCTTGCTTACCTTTAACCAGAGATTCCGGGGCAATGATGTTTATCTGCAAAATGTCACCTAACTGAGCGAGTGAATCCGCAAGAGGGGCAGATGGGATATTAATCTCCTTGCTCTTCATCAATACTTGCTTTTCTTCAGATATCGCTGATGAAAACGGGATGAGTGAAATGGACGAGAATAAAGCAATGGTTGTTGCAACGCCGAATTTGGCAAGCCGTTTTCTGGTGGACGCTTTAGTTAATTTATGTTTTGATTTTTGCAAAGTAAAGATTCCTAGTATTTATGATAATTAGACTCATTCGTATACAAGGACTCTTTAGTAAATAGAATTAGGACCTCATTTAATAAATTATTTTTTTTCAATCATAATTGTGCCATCTGCCTGAATATCTACCACGACTGGAAAAATAATGGGTAATGTTGAAATTAACGTTTCAATATCTTTAACATCGAATGATATTACTACGTTGGCGTTTTCCAAATCTGCAGCATCAGCTGATAACACTAACAGATCATTGGAATAGCGATTTGCATCAGAGATTAACTCAGTCAATGAAACGTTTGAATACGTTAAACGGCCATTGCGCCAGGTGGCAAACTGGTTCTCGCGAAACGGAAACGCGCTGGAAAGCCCGATATCTTTATGAGCATATATCTGTTCACCTGCCGCAAGCACCTGTTTATTTATTGTACTCACTGACTTTTCATTAACCATTAGTGGATGAGATGTTTCTACTTTTCCTTCTAAAACCGACAACCTAACCATATCGCCATTATTTCGTATATCGAAAACAGTGCCTAATACTGAGGCTTTAAACTTTTGTGCGGAAACCGTAAACGGCCTGGACGTTTCAGTGACCACATCGAATATGGCGTCACCATTTAACAAACGTACCGCTCGACTTTCAGAATCAAACACAACCTCAACCTCGGAACTGGCTCCCAAAGTCAGAGTGGAACCATCCCTTAATTTAATTGTTTTCACTTCTCCCAGATCAGTTTGAAACGTCTGTGATTTATTATTAAACGATGAGGCTGATTTATTTTGATTTGATTCGAACACACCTAGACTTACAAGACCAATAGTCAAAAGGGCCGCAATTGAAAGAGCGCTTGCATACTTGCGTACCTTGAGTGGTTTTTTGCGTGAAGACACTTTTACGCGCTCTAACAGTAGTCTTATCTGCTCTAAAAAACCCGCCTGCTTGAGTTTCGGATTAATTTGATTTTGGTCAATCTCTCCCAATGCTGACCAAAGCGTAGAGACTTCGTAATACACTTCCGCGTGGTTTTCGTCTCTATTTATCCAACTTTCAAACTCGCGTTCTTCGTCTTCACTTAAGGCGCCTTCCGATTTTAGTAAATACCACTCTGCTGCTTCAGTTTTAATGGATTCGTTATCTATTTTCTTTGTCATTTGGGGCATTTCCAAATCACTCATTTCTTGTGCTCTTTCCCATTCGATAATGCGTTATCAATGTCTACAATTGCTTTAGATATGTGCTTAACCACCGCCTTGCCAGTGATGCCAAGCTGCCGTCCAGTTGCGGATAGATTCAAACCATCTATCCGATGCAACACAAAAGCGCGTCTGCGCTTTTCAGGCATGATGGCTAATGCAGCATTAATTGCTTTCAATTGCTCTTCAGCGATGAGGGCTCTGTTAGGATCGGAATCGGAACTATTTGATGCAAAAAAAAGTTTCTTTATTTCGTACTCATACTTACTTCTAACGGCGGTATTTCGCTTTTCCGTCAACATAAGGTTTCTTGCAGTACGCCATAAAAAGCCTTCTAAATTCAAAATGTCTGGTTGATTTCTCCGCTCCAACAGCTTCTGGAAGGCCTGCTGCACAATATCTTCAGGCTCTGGTGGCCCATTACCAAATTGATTTCTCAAAGATTTTACCAATAGCTCTCCCTGAGCGTCATACAATTCCAGAATACTCTTTTCTAAATCGACTCTATCACTTTGAGGAAAATCGACATCATCACCCATGCCAGATGCGTCAATATTTTGAGTTTGATAACTTCCAGAATCTTCCAAATCTTATAATCAATTAAAAATGAAGGCGTCTGCTTTTTCTTGTGTAAATTTAGTATTTACCAAGTAGTTTGCAAGTGTAAAGTGCACTTTTGAAAAAGCTGCAACTATTGGAAAATATTGTTCACTTGTCGATTCGCTTTATGCGAAGAAACACTGTCTTTGCTATTCTTAGTGTATTACTAACCTTGTGCATCCGTTGACGAAACTGACTAAGCAAAGGGAATTATTAAGCGGAGAAAAACAAAATCTCTATTCCGTCAGAACTTGAAGCGCTTTACAAAGAATATAATCAAGAACTGGTTAAAATGTTGAGAAAAGCATTTGGTAATGGACCACCAGACCCAGAAGATGCAGCCCATCAAGCATTTAAAAGCGTTATCGAAAGAGGAAATTATCACAATATCCTCAATATGAGAGCCTTTCTTTGGCGTACTGCCAGAAACTTTACTTTGAGCGTGAAGCGATCAAATACCCTTCATGCCAGTTACGAATATGAAGTGGAGCAGATTTTTTTTCCGCTTACTAGCGACGATCTGACCGGCGAAAACATCTTATTAGCAAGACAGCAACTCAAACAAGTGCAGCAGGTGATTAGAAATATGCCCGAAAAACGTCGCCATGCATTTTTGATGTACCGATTAGACGGATTGACCATTACCGAAATAGGCAAACGTCTTGGCATCAGTCGTTCAACGGCCTCACAGCATATTGCAAGAGCCGTCGCAGACGTTGACATATTCCTACTTAATGAAAGTAAGCGACCGTGAAATGAACAATCAAGTAGACGAAAATATTCAGGAAATTATTAATCGAGCACACGAGTGGCGACTGCTAATCGAAGACGGAGAGCCCACCGATGCCGAGCAAAAAAATTTCCTCAGATGGATGGAGCAGGACCCTCTCCACAGTCAAATGTACGAACGAGCTTCATTAATGTGGAAAGCAATCAATGAAGTACCTGACTATGAATTAGCTCAGGCGAACCCGCAGATACATGTTATGCAACAGTTTATCTACTGGTGCAAAAGTATTATTGCTTTCAATACACCTTACAAAAAACCAATCATCTATGGCGGTATGAGTATTGCCAGTCTTATGTTGGCGATATTTTATTTGTCATATGAGTCCCCACAAAGCCCATCTTCCGAAGATTTTAGGCAGTCTTATTCTTCCCAGATAGCACAACCTTTAACTGTGACCTTGCCCGATGGTTCAAACATGATCTTGGGTCCAGCAAGCTCTGCAACGGTGTTTTTTTCAAACCAGAATCGCAATGTTAAATTGGCAAATGGCGTAGCTTACTTTGACGTGGTTAAAGACACAGATCGCGAGTTTGAGGTCTCTGTTGACAACCTAAGAGTGTCAGTAGTTGGAACGGAATTCAATGTTGATAAAAGAAAGACACGCGTCATCGTGAGCGTCGCTGAAGGAGTCGTCGATTTGAAGTTTCCTTACGTACTCAATGAACAGAAAACCGGCGTAATAAACCAAAAAACAGTGATCGCGGGTCAGCGCATGGTTGCGTCAGAATCTAAAGGCCTTGAAGGTGTATCCTCTGTTTCTCGAGATAAAATTGGTGGCTGGCGCAATAATACGCTTATTTATCAGGGTGCCACATTGGCTGAATTTGTCGCTGACGCAAATCGATACTCTGTCACCCCGATTGTGATTGACGAGGGACAAAATGCATCCATTTCTGATTTGCGAATAACAGGCGCGTTTGATTCTCAAAACATAGATTCAATATTGGATTCGCTAACTAGGATTCACCCAATCACCATTGACCGTTCTATTCAGGGAAAAATAACCTTAACCTCTAAGTAATCATCTCTTTTTTTCTAGAGATTTCACTTTTATCCAAAAAATTTAAAAAAGATGACTATTCTTTACGACGTTTTAGCGCAGCAAAACATCATGTGAATAGGAAAACAAATGATTGGCATTTGTTGTCATATTGGGTATCACTAGATGTGTAAGAAAAACACTATAAAAACAATCACTCACGTTGCATTTGCTGCTGGTTTATGCAGTTCTGGATTGCTCGCGTTTGACGTTATCGCTTCTGATGACATTCAGACCGTTCAAGTTGAAACCGTCTTAAACTTGCCTTCTGGGAAAATGGAAGACGCGCTACTATCTGTGAATTCGGCATTTAACGTTGCTATTTTAGCCTCTGACGATACCGTTGCGAACAAAACTTCTCCACCAGTAAACAATGCAAAGTCAGCAGAAGAAGCCATCACGGCTATCCTGAAAGGAAGTGGTCTGGGATGGGAAAAAACTGACGAGAATACGTTTGTCATCACACCGAAACTAGACACACCAAAAGACGACACTCGCTCTGAAACACGCAGCTACAATCTCTCTAAAAACATTGAGGTAATTACCGTAACGGCGTTAAAAAGGGAGTCTTTTATTCAAGATGTGCCCGTCAGCTTAACGGTGTTTGATAGCACAGACATTTTTTCTCGCAACATATTAACGTTTGAAGATTTTGCATTGCCCACGCCAAATTTGAGTTTTCAGAATAATGGCGGCAGCGCCAGAACTTTATTTTCTCTTCGGGGGGTCGGCGGTGGGAACATCGCTTCGGGTACTGGCACACCCGTTGGAATATATGTTGATGAAGTGATCTTAAATCCTACCGGCGGTCTGCGACAGAATGATTTAGCGTTGTTTGGTTTAGAACGTATTGAAATTTTAAGAGGACCTCAGGGAACCTTGTTTGGTCGCAACACCATTGGTGGCGCAATTAATCTGGTGACCAAAAAACCCAATGACACTTTTTCCGGGAGAATAACAGGCGGTCTTGAGCGATTTAATACAAAGACTATACAAGGCTTTATAAACACGCCCATTACTGACTCTCTTTTTGCTCAGGTTTCGGGCATTTATCGAGAGTCTGACGGATTTATTGAAAACAGCACAAATGGCGATACGTTGGGCAAAGGCGGCGAAGGTGGACGAGTTGCGTTGCGTTACCTTCCAAATAGTAATTTAACGATTGATATTTCTGCGGTTATTAACAAAGTCACTTACGATGGGTTGCAAGGCATCGCTGAGGAAAGTTTCAACAACGGTGA
>JBCDMA010000049.1:0-16963 GCA_038744645.1 Pseudomonadota bacterium
AATGTATACGCTTCTATATCCTCCTTCTCTTCTGATGTAACTGATTCCTGGCACTTCAGTGAACTCAGCGACGTCACCTAATAATACTTCTGCGCCGGTGGGTGTTTGGATTACTGTATGTTTTAAATCTGCGTATCTTTCACGAGTCAGTTTTGGGTAGCGCACCATCACTCTAACCTCTTCTCCATTACGCAAGATCCGCTGTGCTTCACCACCGTAGAAGCTGGCGCCGACTTGTGATGCCAGCAAGTTAAGATCGAGACCTAGGTCATATGCGACTGGTTTTAAGGATAGTTGTAGTTCTTTACTGGCAGGATCGATAGTAGAGCTAATGTCATAAAGCCCCTTTTCTTGTTGAAGCCGCTCAATTAAATATCGTCCTGCTTGATTTAGCTGAACAATATCAGATCCAAAAATCAAGTATCCGAACTCGCCATCATCGATGCCATCATCAGTGACATCATCTTGTACGGAAAACGATCTCATGCCGGGCACTTCGGGCATCGCCTCGCGCCAGCGCCGAGCGAGTTCAAAGGTATTGAATGGGCGTAGTTCTTCATCGACGAGCGGCGTCATAACGGTGCCAGAATTATCGAACTCATTCCAGACCATTATGTCCCGGATCATGCCTGATCCGTATTCATCAACTATGTCTTTTTCCACTTGCATGACAACGTTTTTGATGGTTTTTAGCGCATTTATTACTGTTTCATCGGACACTGTTTCACTCATCTGTAAACTGATACGCGGAAAATCATGCGGTACTCTTGGTTCATCGACTTGACGAACAAGGTTGCTCGATATGAAAAAGCCGCTTATAACCAACATGCCAATGAAGACGGCCAATGTCGGCCAGCGATAGTCGGTACACCTCACAATGAAGCGTCGATACGTTCCGTGCACCAAGCCCAAGAACGCTTGGTTAAAACGGTGTCGCCAGCTTTTTTCGGGCAATGGCTTAAATGTTGTGTGAGCGATATGTGCAGGCAAAATCAACTTCGATTCAATCAGAGAAAAAATCAGACACAATACAACGACACCCGCGATATTGATGAAGAAATCCCCCTGCGGTCCGGAAGACATCATAAATGGCGCAAATGCGGCAATTGTGGTAAGCACGCCAAATGTGGCAGGCATTGCGACTTTTTTTGCGCCAATGACCACATTTCGTGAAGACATGCCGTTTTTTTCTATTTCGGTGTAGGCACTTTCTCCAATAACAATAGCGTCGTCAACCACAATACCTAGCACCATGATGAATGCGAAAAGCGATATGATATTAATTGAAATACCAACTACTGACATCATGGCAATGGCACCAAGAAAACACACTGGCAATCCAACCATGACCCAGAAGGCGAGTTTAAAGCGCAGAAATATGGCTAGCATGAGAAACACCAAAATTGCACCTTGCGCTAAGTTTCTGAGCATCATGTTTAGACGACCATTTAGGTAATATGTCATGTCAACCATGACATTCAAATCGACGCCTTGTGGTAATGTTTTGTTGCGTTCCTCGATGTAGGCTTTTACCGATTTTGCGACAGGGATGATGTTTTGTGATTTTGTCGCGGCAACTTTCAGGTATATCGCATTTTCACCATTGTATTTAAAATATCGTTCGCCCTCCGTAAATTGGTCTTTGATTATTGCAATATCTTGAATCAGTACTTTTGCGCCATTGTCACCGACCTTTACGGGTATATGGCGAAACTCGTTGCCGGAGTAGTACTGATTTTCAATTCTAACCTCGATAGTACCGGCGTCTGAACGTATCTGACCGGCCGAATAGTTCGCTGAAAACCTGCGTATTGCTTGTGTGACATCATTAATGGAAAGGTCATATTTGCGTAGCATTTCTGGGATGACTTCAATGGCAATTTCGTCATCAGGCACATCTGCTTCGACGATCTGCACGTGATGCAACTGAAGGAGTTCCTGCTCAATTTGCTTCGCGATGGGTTTCAGCGTTTGTAGGTCCATATCAGCGGCTAATGTCATTTCAATGACTTCCTGATCCCATTCTAACTGCGCTACTTTGACCGGCTCCATAGCAGCGGGGAAGGTGGCAATGCCATCGATACGCGCTTTAATTTTGTTCAATACATCTGGTAGGTGCACATCAGGGTCGATTTCCATCGTAACACGTCCACCACTGCGCCACGATCGGCCAACGCTCTTTTCAATTTCAGTAATGTCTTTAATATTTTCTTCTATTTTTTTGACGATGTTTTCTTCGATTTCCTTGGGTGAAGCACCTGGGTAGGAGACATGCGCGTTGATGTAGTTGATTTCAATATTTGGAAACATTTGTTTCTGTATTGTCAGATAGCTCATCACGCCCGCGACCATGATAAAAATCATTAATAAATTGGCGGCCACAGGATTTTGCGCAAACCAAGCGATAATGCCACCTGGCATTGATGTGTCTTGTGTGTTCTCATCGTTGGGTGTGTTTGCTTGTTGATGAGTATCATTCATGTGGATTGCCCTCAATCAGCCAAGCTTATTAGCATGTCGTCAGAAGGCTCGATTCTCACTTGCATGCCATTTTGCGGGTATTCTGGGAGGTTTTGAGCCATGCGTGCGTCATTCTTTAATTCGCCTGAGACATAGAAGTAACTGCCTTCTTCACGTATCACATGCACTGGTTGAGCATTGAGTCGATTGTCTTCGTCAACTAACCAGATGGCAGAATTGTTAACTAACGTTTGAGGTACTTTATACACGTCATTAAGTTGTTTACCCGCGAATTTCACTTCTACGTATGAGCCAAACACAATGGGTGTTTTTGATGTTTTTACGCCATAGGGATCTTCAATTCGCATAACGACGTGTATCATTCGCGTACTCGAGTCCACGACACCAAGATCACGATGAATAAGACCTGCTCTTGTTTCATTGGCAGGTGAATTCAATTGGGCAATGGCCGACTCGTTAGCTATATTGCGCTTAATAAACGGGCGGTCAAATCCTGCTATAGGTACAATGATTTCAGCTGTCTCAATACTGTTCAACTGCGCAACTTGTTCACCCGCATTGACATATTGACCGTGGCCTATTTCGCGAGAGACAACAAGGGCGTCGTAGGGAGATCTCACCTGCGTTTTTGCCAGGTTTCGACTGGCTATTTGCAATTGTGCTTGTGCTGATTTCAGTTGTGCTTTTGCGCTGAGAACCTGTGGCTTTCTCAAATACAAATCAGTCACTTTATTGGCAGGCAACTGCTTTGCTTCGCGCTGCGCCACCTTTTGTCTGGCCAATTCTTCTGCCAACGTGGATTCGGCTAACGATACCTGGGCGTCTGCTTGCAGAACATTGGCTTGATACTGGTCATCTTCGATAGAGAACAATACGTCTCCTCGATTTACCAGTCCACCGGCAACGAAATTGGGGTTCCAAGAAGTGATTTCACCCGAGACCTGTGCGGCAATGAAGGTGGTCTCTAAAGGAGCAACTTCACCAAAGCCCGAAATGATGACTTCATGATTCTCGGGTTTAAGCGTCGATACACTGATCAAAGGCCGCGTATCAATGGCTTCCTGAGTTTGTTCTTCTTCAGCGGTTACCTTGATGGCGAAACCAATGCCTGTAAAGGCACCAATCACAAGAATGAAACCTATCACATTATACAGTTTGTTCATGTTGATAATCCTACGCGAGCATTATCAACAGACTAACAATCAGATATGTATAGGGTGTGACCTAAATGTAACAAAGCTTGTTGTTTGCTACATTTTGTTTCTGTCGTCGCCGAAAAACGGTTTTGCTAGGCGCAATTCACTCGAATTTTTCGGTCTTGAAAGGATGTAATACTAACCGCTAAAATCGCAGCCCACCATCGAGCTCTAACACACGTCCGTTAAAGTAATGATTGTCAAAGATGAACTTCACGGCGTTTACAATTTCAGTAGTGCTCGCCATGCGTTTCAGTGGCACTCTTTGGATTTGTTTCTCGCGCATGTCTTCGCGCATCTTTCTCACCATAGGGGTATCTACAAACCCCGGTGCGATGGCCCCCACGCGTATTCCAAATTGACTCAGTTCTTGACCCCATGTGGCGGTCATTGCATCAACGCCAGCCTTGCTGGCCGAATAGCAAGTTTGACCTTTGTTACCTGCGCGAGATATTGACGATAAGTTAACAATCACGCCTTGTTCGCGCTCTATCATGTGTTTAGCTACTTCGCGTGTCATTAAAAACGTGCCAAACAGATTGACATTGAGCACATTTGAGAAAGTGTTTGCAGACAATGATTTGACGTTTCCATCCGCATCCTTTTTGAGCAGCAGCCCGTCGGCCAAAACACCTGCACAGTTAACCAAACCTGAAATACCGTCAAATTGCTCTGCAATCGCATTGACGGTGCTTTCTACTGTGACTTCATCGGTTATATCACATGCAAATAAATGCATGTTGTCTTGATGTGATGCGCTGCAATTTTCGATGCTAGCGGGTAAATCGACGATAGCAACATGTTCGCCGTTGTCAGAAAAGTATGTTGCGCAGGCGAGTCCAATACCGCTTGCGCCACCTGTTATTATTATTGCACCTTGATTCATTCCTTCTCCTGCTGAGATTTGTTATTCACAATCTTCTTACTGCAAAAGAGGAAAAAATGATTTGTTCTAATAATTTACATTGCCAGGCGTTCTAGGGAAGGGCGATACATCGCGTATATTTGCAACACCTGTAATGTAGGAAATTAAACGTTCGAATCCAAGTCCAAAACCTGCATGAGGGACCGTACCGTATCGACGTAAATCGCGATACCAACCATAGTCTTCAACGTCTAATCCCATCGCTTCCAGCCGCGCATCAAAAACATCGAGCCTCTCTTCGCGTTGTGAACCACCAATGATCTCGCCAATTCCTGGCGCAAGCACGTCCATTGCGGCAACGGTTTTACCATCATCGTTGAGACGCATGTAGAACGCTTTGATGTCTTTTGGATAATTTTGCATTATCACCGGTGCGCCCACATGCTCTTCAGCAATGTATCGCTCGTGTTCAGAGGATAAATCGATGCCCCATTCAACAGGAAATTCAAACGTTTTCCCGCAGTTTTGAAGGATATTGATGGCATCGGTGTAATCCATGCGCACAAAATCTGATTCAATCACCTTTTTCATACGATTTATGACGTCTTTGTTCACTCTTTGCTCAAAAAACGCCATATCGTCAGGCCGTTCTTCCAATGTTGCTTTGAAGACGTATTTGAGCATGTCTTCTGAGAGTGAAGCAATCGTTGATAAATCGGCAAATGCAACCTCAGGTTCCACCATCCAGAACTCAGCAAGATGTCGACTGGTATTGGAATTCTCAGCCCTGAACGTCGGGCCAAAGGTGTACACCTTAGACATCGCACAACAATAAGTTTCAGCATTGAGTTGGCCAGAGACGGTTAAAAAAGCTTCGCGTCCAAAAAAGTCCTGAGCGTAATCAATGTCTCCCTTGTCTGTCATAGGGAGATTAACATTGTCCAGTGTTGACACCCGAAACATTTCACCTGCACCTTCTGTATCCGATGCTGTTATGATGGGTGTTGATATCCACATATATCCGCGTTCATGGAAAAAGCGATGAATCGCTTGTGATACGCAATTTCTTATGCGTGTCACTGCGCCTATCAGGTTTGTACGAGGACGAAGATGCGCGTGTTCTCTAAGATATTCCACGCTGTGTCGCTTGGGCGCCATCGGATAAGTATCCGGGTTTTCTACCCAACCGATGATGTCTATCGCTGATGCTTCTATCTCAAGCGATTGACCTTTACCTTCTGATGCTTTTAAAACGCCTTCGGCACTTATTGAGCAACCTGTGGTCAGTTTTAAGATATCTTCGTAATTAGAGAGTGTGTTGAGCACAACTACCTGAATAGGATCAAAGCTACTGCCGTCATGCAGCGCGACAAATGAGAGTCCCGCTTTACTGTCGCGTTTAGTTCGCACCCATCCTTGAACCTTTATTTTTGTTCCCAATTCAAATGCGTTTGCAAACACCTCACTGACCGAGGTTGTATTCATACACTACTCCAAGATAACTCTTCAAGACTTTACAAAAATGGTCGAAAATACAATATATGTAGAATTGCGTTATTTTTTTAATTTTTACTTATTTTAGTTTGTTTGATGTCGCTCACTGACGAGCTTCGCGACGACGCGCTATTTTATACTTAAACTGATATCGATAACACTAGAGAATTGCCTCAAAAATGCAAAATATGCCGCCCAATACGACAGAAGATGATATGGATATACCATCGCGTTTCGTGGAAAGGCGGAAAAAGCAGCGCGGCAAGGATATCTTTTTCATCATCGTCGTCGGGTTGAACATCATCTCCTGGGCACTGCTTGTTACCGCGCTTTTTTTTCTTCATTATGCACGGCCTGAATTTATCACGGGCGTTCAAAAGTATTGGGGTGTAGAGGGCAGGGAATATTGGTCTGAAGAACACCTTTCTCATCTGTTAACGTTTCTGCAGTTTTGTCTTGTCACAACGCTCGTATCCATTGTGCTTCGCACCAGAAGAACGCGAAGAAAATCCGACCATTTTGGTTATAACCTGATTGCTTTATTACTCATATCAATCATTAGTTTGTTAACAATTTATTCAATTGTTTAACATTTATTCCAACCCGCTATCAATGCATTAGCCAAAATAATAAAAATGTCTTTAATAAGAGACACTGGTTCAATGTCTTATTTAATAGGTTGTTGGGCATAAAAATAACCATAAATGAGAAGAGAGAGAAAATTAATGTTGCAAAAAAGATACACATTTTAAAAATCAAAATGATACGATTCAGCTAAGTTATTGATCCAAATGATTTATTAAACTTGGCACGCCATTTGATATATGAAGTTCAAAGGATTTGTTAAAACGAACTATGACAATCGTTTTGATGGTCAGGACAACCAGATTCAGAGATCGTGCGTTTGTACGCAACAAATAAATCTACAAGGGTGTGTGCTTTGCGAGTGGCTCACGCCCTTTTTTTATTGCCCTTGATTAATTAGAAATTGATGCTAGCCAGAGGTTGTGTAATGCTAGTACACAAAGAATTAACAATAATAAAACCATTGCAAATAAAATCGCTACGACAGCTCGTGCTTATTAGTTTTTGCATATCACTGGTTCCGCTTATTGCGCTATTGTCACGAAGCTATAAAGACTTTAATGATGTCAGTCAGACGACCAAAGCAAATACGGTGCAATTTGTTTCAATAACAGCAGAACTTCAAGCACTTTTAAGCACTGGACAAGACTTACAACGGTTAATACGTCAGTACCAAATTTTACGCGACGAGCAGTTAAAAGAAATCGTCGATGCGCTGTTAAATAAGTTTGAGATCCAGTTGATAATGGTATGTAAACTGGGCGAGGAATTAGACGAGTGTAAAGTCTTAAGGGACTCTCTACCGTCATTGACAAACTATCCCGCATTTAATGACACGTTGATTGTCGATGCGTATCTAGCAAGGCTAGATAATCGACTCAAAACACTGCAACAGCAAGTCAATCGATTTGTCGATAATAAAGTGACTGAGCAGCAACAATATCTAACGGAGATCCAACAGCGGCAAGCGTGGTTAACCAGCATTTTGGTCATCACGTCATTACTATTATTGGGCTTTTCAGCGCAATTTATCGCCAAACCAGTGAGAAAATTGCAGGACATAATTCAGGCGATAGCCAATTCAAAAGAGAAATTACCATCGCCATCTACACATGCGCCACGTGAATTACTTGCAGTAGAAAAAGACTTGTTTTGGTTAAATGACCGCTTGGCACATCTCGAACGTCATCGGCTAGCGATGTTGCGGCACGCCTCTCATGAATTGAAGACGCCGCTTGCCAGTATTAAAGAAGGGTGTTCGATATTGTCTGAAAAACTCATTGGAGAATTGAATACCAATCAAGAAGAAGTATTGCGGCTGTTAAATGACTCAACAAATCGATTGAGTGTCTTGATTGAACGCTTATTGGACTACAACGCACTGCTGCAACAAGCTGAGCCTAAGCTAGTTAATGTGAATTTGGCAAAACTGTTAAAGGAATGCGCGAGTCGCTATGCGCTTATTCTGAATCAAAATGAACAAGATGTGGTCATAAATGTGTCCGATCACCTGATGGTGCATGCGGACAAAGAATTAGGTGACAGAGTATTTGACAATCTGATGTCAAACGCAATTGCATACGGCAAATTGAATTCGACAATTACCCTCGATGTAACGGAGAATATCGACAGCGTAAGCATCTTTTTTAAAAATATGGGGAAATCCATTGCTAAGGAAATAAGGCCAGACTTGTTTGAACCTTTTAGACGAGGAGATATAAAACGCAACGATAAGGTAATTGGTGCCGGTCTGGGACTGTCTATCGTTGCTGATTGCATTAGACTGATGCAAGGAGAAGTAGAGATCATTGATGTGGTTGATGCTGATGTTTGTTTTAGGATCACATTACAAAAAGGTACAGTAAGATGAAGAGATCAATGATGTTGTCGTTTGTTTTTCTGTCGTTGAATGGGTGCGCCTTAATTGAAAAGCCCAGTCAGCCTGCAGAGTTGGTGGCAAGTGAAGAATTGATTACTGAAAAGCCAGCAACCGTCGAACCGTGTTTCAGTGAAGAATGCGTTGATCAGCTCGGCCAATTCTGCGATTACGAAACATGGGTAACGTATTTAATTGATAACGCTGACGTGCAATGGCCACAACGGCGGCAAATGATAGAAGATATGTCAGAAGAACCCGTCGATATGCTTCAACAAATTCTCCTTAGCCAAGCGCCCGACACCCCATATCAATATAGATTGCGCGCGCAAAACACAATGACAAAATTACAAGAAGTTGTCGAGCCTGAGATTGCAGATGCGCTGGAAGCGCTTTTCTTTAGGCCATCTCAAAAGCAGTTAGAGTTTGAGTCGGCGATAACCATTTTGACTCGCATCAACACTCAAAAGGAATACGAAAATCAGCAGCTCGAAATTCAGTTAGATGAACTGAAACTAGAGTTAGAGACACAACGTGAGCAACTTCAACAGCTTCTAGAACTTGAAGTTGATATGGTTGAACAGGAAACAGATGGAAACTGATATGACTGCAACAGCACAAGACATAGATAAACAAGACGTAGATAACGGCTACAAAGGAAATTTATTGCTTGTTGATGACGATGAAAACCTCCTGCGATTGATGAGTATTCGACTCATCTCTGAAGGTTATTCCGTGACCAGCGCAAATCATCCAGAAGAGGCACTTAAATTTCTTTTTAGTCATGACTACAACGCGGTGGTAACTGACCTGCGCATGCCCGGTATGGACGGACTCGCTTTGGTTGATGAAATTGTACACCGTCATCCGAAACTGCCTGTGATTATGATGACAGCGCACGGCAGTATAAAAGAAGCGATTTCTGCAACAGAAAGAGGCGTATTTGGCTTTTTGCCAAAACCTGTCAATCAAGATGAATTGCAAGTATTGCTTGAAAAGGCCATTGGCCAAACCGCAGAAGCGAGTTTTGCTGATTGGACAAAGCAAATCATTACGCGCTCAACGTCGATGATCAGTGTGCTTAAACAAGCCAAGCAAATCGCAGATAAGAACGTCAGTGTGCTTATCACAGGTGCAAGTGGCACGGGTAAAGAATTATTGGCTAAAGCGATTCATGATGCATCGGACAGAGCGAACAAACCCTTTATACCTATCAACTGCGGTGCACTACCTGAAAACCTGCTTGAATCAGAGTTATTTGGTCATGCAAAGGGTGCGTTTACAGGTGCGGTGAAATCCAATATCGGCCTTTTTAGAGAAGCGGAAGGCGGCACACTCTTTCTTGATGAAATAGGCGATATGCCACTTGCATTACAAGTCAAATTGCTGCGGGTGTTGCAAGAGAGAATTGTGAGACCCGTTGGCAGCACAAGTTCTTATGATGTAGACGTGCGCGTCATATCTGCGACCCATCAAAACTTGCAAACCTCAATGCAAGACAAAGAATTTAGAGAAGATTTGTTTTATCGCCTCAACGTTGTCAACTTGGAACTCCCTCGATTAAAAGACCGGTTTGAAGATGTACCACTGCTAGCTGATCACTTGATGAGACTCAGTGCAAAAAAACACGGTATTAGTGTTAGACGTTTTTCAGGCGACGCAATGGCTATTCTCAGTAAGGCCGATTGGCCCGGAAACGTAAGGCAATTGGTTAACGTTGTTGAGAGGTGCGTTGCATTGACGACATCAAAGGTGATCCCGGCATCACTGGTAGAACAAGCACTGTCGCTTGAAAGCAGCTACTGGCCGACATTGACACAGGCGAGGGATAACTTTGAGCATAATTACCTGAGTCGATTGTTGCAATTAACCGAAGGAAACGTGACCAAAGCATCCGAAATGGCAGGCAGAAACCGCACAGATCTGCACAAACTTATGAAAAAGCACGGATTGACTGCAAACGATTTCCGCCATTAACGCAGTTTTCATTATAGATAGTGTAGTAATCACTGAATCAAAAACTCGCATTGATTCATTTTTTTAACGCTAGCCATCAACGTGATTTAGAAACACTTCTTTATTCCTACATCAATGGCATTGCACAATATCGCTATTTGGTCAGGCGTTGTTATGAAAGGCGGCATAACATAAATGAGTTTTGAAAAAGGCCGTATCCAAGCACCTTCTTGAACAAAAATAGCTTGTAATCTCGCCACGTCCACACGGGTTTTCATCTCGACGACACCAATTGCACCCAGAACGCGTACATCATTTACGGCAGGATGTTCTATCAGATGATGCAATCCGCTTTTTAACGCATTTTCAATGGTCAATACATTTGACTGCCAGTCTGACGCCAGCAATAAATCAATACTGGTTTTTGCTATCGCAGCAGCAAGTGGATTGCCCATAAACGTTGGGCCATGCATAAAAACACCCGGTTCCCCTTCACACATGCCAAGCGCGATTTGTTCCGTACAAAGTGTCGCTGCCATCGTCAGATACCCACCGGTCAAGGCCTTTCCAAGACAAAGAATATCAGGTGTAACATCGACGTGATTGCACGCAAAAAGTTCGCCCGTGCGACCAAACCCTGTGGCGATTTCATCACAAATCAATAAGACATTGTATTCATCGCAAAGCTGGCGACATGCCCGCACATATTCCGGATGATAAATGCGCATACCGCCTGCGCCCTGTACGACAGGTTCTAATATCAATGCCGCAAGCTCGGTGTGATGTTGTTCAAAAATATCGCGCATGGGGGCAATATCATCGGGATTCCACGTCTTATCATATTCGGTTTGTGGTGCCGGTGCGAAATGATGCTGAATAAGTGATTTTCGAAATAGACTATGCATGCCATTGATTGGATCGCACACCGACATGGCAGCAAATGTGTCACCGTGATATCCATTGCGCGGTGTAACCAGTTTGGCTTTTTGCGTTTGGCCTTGTACTGCCCAAAATTGGATGGCCATTTTTATTGCAACTTCAACGGATACAGAACCGGAATCGCAAAGAAAAACACGCGACAGTCCCATTGGCACGATATCGAGCAGACTCGCGGACAAATCTATTGCTGGTTGATGTGTCAGTCCGCCGAACATAACGTGTGAAAACTTATCGAGCTGTGTTTTCGCGGCGTCATTCAACCGTTTGTTATTATACCCGTGGATGCATGCCCACCACGATGACATGCCTTCGACAAGCGTTCTACCATTGGCAAGGGTTATCTCTGCGCCATCCGCCGCGACAACTTCATAACAAGGAAGAGGATCCGTCGCTGACGTGTAGGGATGCCAGATGTGTTCACGATCAAATTGGAGGTTATTCACCAAGTAACACCACTCATGGTTTTTACTGAATTGCCACTAAACAAGTGATTAAAATATAAACAAATGTAAAGTTTGCAAAGGTGGCTAGATTGACAATGTTAAACGATGGCTTAGACTAGAGCGATTTTCTGGACTTGTAAAGTATTCAAAAAGCACATCCATGGACGCAATACACACCGACAACAACTCATCTCATGCAGCGGTTATAAGACACGATTGGCAACTGCATGAAGTCAACGCACTGTTTCAAATGCCCTTTAACGATTTAGTGTTTAGAGCGCAAACTGTACATCGACAATTTCACGATCCCAATCACGTCCAAGTGAGCACGCTTTTGTCGATAAAGACCGGAGCATGTCCAGAGGATTGCAAATACTGCCCTCAAAGTGCGCGATATGACACAGGGCTTGAAACTGAAAAGTTGCTCGAAATAGAAAAGGTCATAGAAAGCGCGAAACAAGCAAAAGCGGCAGGTTCAACACGTTTCTGTATGGGCGCGGCTTGGCGCAATCCAAAAGATCGTGATATGCCGTACGTCACCAAAATGGTGGAAGAAGTTAAAAAGCTGGGTCTAGAGACATGCATGACATTGGGCATGCTCAGTCATGATCAGGCGATAACATTAAAGCAAGCCGGATTGGATTACTACAATCACAATCTCGACACGTCTCCTGAATTCTACGGTGAGATCATTACTACGCGCCAATATCAAGATAGACTCGATACGCTGGAACATGTGCGCAGCGCTGGCATGAATGTATGCAGTGGTGGGATCGTTGGGATGGGTGAGTCGGCGCAAGACAGAGCAGCGCTTATACAACAGCTGGCCAATTTGCCAGAACACCCACAAAGCGTGCCAATCAATATGTTGGTGAAAGTCAAAGGTACCCCTTTGGACGAGGTTGATGATTTGGATGCGTTCGAATTTATTCGCAGCATTGCCGTTGCGCGTATACTGATGCCCAAAAGTTACGTGCGTTTGAGCGCGGGCCGTGAATCGATGAATGAGCAAATGCAAGCGTTGTGTTTCCTCGCTGGCGCTAATTCCATTTTTTACGGCTGTAAACTATTGACCACCTCTAACCCTGAAACACACGAAGATGTGCAGCTATTTAAAAAACTTGGCATCAATAAGGCGCAAACTAAGAGCCCGTCTGACGAAGCGATCGAATCAGGGCTGCTCGACAAAATCGAACAGCATGGCGTAACCTCGCCTGAACCCGCAATGCAAGCGGTTAAGAGTAAGGACCTTTTTGTCGATGCCACTAAAACCTCATTAAAACAAATCAGTGAGGCCTAATGGCCTTTTCATTCGTGCAACGAGCACTTGCCGAACGAGAGCAAGAAAATCTTCTTCGGCGCGTAAAAACCGTTTCGCAACAACATCAAGGTTTGGTTCAAATTGATGGGAGATTCTTGATCAACTTTGCAAGCAATGACTATCTTGGACTCAGTCAAGATCAGGATGTGTTGCAATCTTACACCGAAGGGCTTGCAGCTTATGGGGCTAGTAGTTCCGCTTCCCCTGTGATTTGCGGGCACCACCAAACGCATCAAAACCTTGAGACTCGACTGGCTGATTTAACTGGTCAGCAATCGGCTATGCTTTTTTCATCAGGTTTTGCTGCCAACCAAGCGATATGCCAAGCACTCGCAAAACCACGTCCAAACCATTCGACATCGATGGGTATCGTCTTTGATAAATTGATGCATGCATCTTTTGTAGAAGCCGCGATGGCATATGCAACTGCATTTTATCGTTTTCCTCACAATTGTCCCGAACGCTGTGAAGCCTATTTACTCGATGAAAAATGCACGGACTACCTAATTGCCTCTGAAGGTGTTTTTAGTATGGATGGCGATTGTGCGCCCGTGAACAAATTAATCAAACTAAAAACGCAAGCAAAAAACACTTGGTTAATGCTAGACCAAGCGCATGCCATAGGTGTAATTGGAGAAGAAGGCTGCGGGCTTCACGAACAAAAGCAGTATTCATCTATTGATGTTGTAATGGGTACTTTTGGCAAGGCATTGGGTACACAGGGTGCATTTATTGCTGGCTCTTCTGACTTGATATTGTATTTACAAAACTTTGCGCGACACTATGTATACAGCACGGCACTATCACCTGCTTTGGCTAAAGCAACGGACACTGCCTTAACCAAAATGATAGAGACATCATATAGAACTGTATTGCACGAAAACATTGTGCTGTTCAGAGCGCTGTGCAACGAAAACGAAATAAGCATTTGCGATTCCTTATCTGCAATACAGCCGATTGTCATTCGAGGCAATGGATCAGTAGTTCAAGCAGCCGAATGTTTAGGTGAACTCGGGTTGTTAGTTGGTGCTATACGTTCTCCGACGGTGCCAAAACATGCCGAAAGACTAAGAATCACCTTAAGCGCATTGCATACACAAAAAGACATCGAATCCTTAGTCGATGGATTGTCGATTTTGCGGGAAAAAATGGGTGTTTCTTTTGGTTTAGTAGATCAAGGTATGGCAGATCAAGGCAAGGCGAAGGCGGACTTTTCATGAACAGCCAACCTTTACAGAATGCAGATGCAATAACGCCCATTGAACAAGGTGTTAGAAAGGCATTTTCACTTGCTGCCAAGCACTATGACAATCATGCGCATATTCAACGTCAAGCGGCCGGCGACCTGTTGCGGTTGTGCGATGAACATCTGCTCAAGTCCAAACGCGTGTTAGACATAGGCAGCGGAACAGGCATATTGTCAAAGCTTTCAAATCAGCAGCATGCATTGTGGATCAATATAGATATCAGCGCAGCTATGTTGAGACAGGGGCAATGTCAGCAACATCAAAGTCGCAAAATTGACATCTGTGCAGATGCTAACGCCTTACCGCTGGACGATTATAGTGTCGATATGGTGGTATCAAATATGGCGCTGCAATGGTGCCAACATCCCACTGCCTGTTTAAAAGAGATTTATCGCGTGCTTGTGCATAGCGGTCGTGCGACCTTGGGAATATTGGTGGATGAGTCATTCGCTGCGCTTAAACATGCGTGGTCTAACACAGGATACGCACCAAAACTGGCAAAGTTGCCGACGCGCGCAGAATGGTTAAAAGTGGCAAACACGCTGTTTGATGTCACGGCGCAATCCATCACCTATGAGGATGAAGCTGAAAGCATCAACGCGTTGTTAAAACGAATGCAGCAAGTGGGCGCGGGCTATTCTCAGCATTCATGTCGAGACGATTTGCAAGAACGGTTTTCTGTGGCTGAAGCAAAAGCCATTCAATCGTCGTGGCAGAAGCATTATGGGAAGCGCTTCTTTCTTGAGTATCAAGTACTGCAATTGCAGCTGATAAAAAGGTAGGCCCTGACCACATGCAAAAATTTTTTGTCACTGGCACAGATACGGAAGTGGGTAAAACCGTCGTTGGCAGTCTTCTATTGAACGACTTGCGTTCTTCTTACACCAGGTGTCAGGGGTTTAAACCGATAGCTGCTGGCTGTCATACGACACCCAATGGACGCCGCAATAGCGATGCCTTGTCCCTGCAGCGAGCGAGTACGCAGGAAGTTGCATATGATCTCGTAAACCCAATAGCCTATGATCCTGCCATTGCGCCACATATCGCTGCTGCAGAAGCAAGAGATGAGATAACCCTAGACAGACTACAAGACGCGCTTGATGCGATTCAAGCAACCAGGCCAGATTTGTTGGTAATAGAAGGTGCAGGGGGGTGGCGCTTGCCCATCAACGACACGCAATATTTATCTCAGTTTGTACAGCAAAACCAAATGCCCGTTATCATCGTTGTTGGTATGCGATTGGGGTGCTTGAATCACGCAGTGCTGACCTATGAAAGTGTCGTTTATGATGGATTGCCCGTGGTCGGTTGGATAGCAAATCAATGTGTTGAACGAATGCCGTATTACGATGAGAATGTAGCGACCTTGACGAAAATGCTTGATGCGCCTTTACTTGCCGAAGTCGCTTTTCAACAAACACCGAGCTTGCAAAAGCACGGCGCGTACAAGCGATTAATCACCTGGAATTGTCTCTCATCATTACCTGAACGATAGTTTGTAGAAATAATGTCGTGATAGAAATAATAAGAAGAAACCATGCATCATATGAAAAATATTAAATCCGTATTGTTTGTGTGTTTAGGAAATATTTGTCGTTCACCTACAGCAGAAGGCGTGTTTGCCCAAAAAGCCGCGGAAGCTGGTCTCAACCTTAAAGTTGATAGTGCCGGTACTGCTGGCTATCACGTCGGCTCAGTGCCAGATAATCGGACACAAGACGTTGCCCTTGCTGCGGGGTATGATCTATCGATGCAAAAATGCAGACGCGTCGATAGCAATGACTTTTTGGACTTCGACCTTATCGTTCCTATGGATATCGAAAACGAGCGAAATCTATTGAACGACTGTCCTGCGCAATACCAATACAAGATAAGACGAATGATGTCATTTGTAGACACTGATTACGATGAAGTACCTGACCCTTACTACTCTGGCATCAAAGGGTTTGAACTCGTTCTATCGCTTATCGAGCGCGCTAGCGACGCACTTATTCTGCAGATTCAAAACGACCCATCCTAGTGTTCATCATATGAATCGGCTTTTTGGGTTATACGGTGCAGTATTGGTTTTGCTTTGCGGTTTGTATTTGTTGCTGCCATGGGAGATTAATACCGCACTGGGTAGACACATCTTAATCAGTATCAAGCTGCCCATCTTATTGACCTGTATCATCGTCGGCTTTGGGATATGCAGTGCCTCAGCCGTACTTCAAGTATTGTTAAAAAATCCGTTGGCAGATCCGGGCATACTAGGTATTGCTAGTGGAGCAAGTGCCATGGCGGCACTGTATTTCCTTGTTATAAATGGATTAGGTATCAGTATAGGGTTGCTATTATCACCTTTGACGCTCTCTTTATTGCTCCCACTTATGTGTTTTGTTGGTGCATTAATAAGCGGTTTGCTGATATTCAAATTATCAAAAAGAATAGGATTTAATCCAGCCACGGTAATACTTTCTGGTATTGCTATTTCCACGATTTTGGCTGCGGTTGTGGCTTGGTTATACCTAATAATGCCGCCAACACAATTGCAAAACCTGACGTTTTGGTTGATGGGTTC
>JBCDMA010000050.1:0-16722 GCA_038744645.1 Pseudomonadota bacterium
ATAAAACCAAATCCTGGAATTGATACTTTCTGAGTATAGTCTGTACCGATCTGCCAACCCGCTAATAATGAATTAAGCATCGTGACAACCAAGACAACAGAAGACACTATTTTAAACACTGCGCCAGAATGCATTGCAACCCAGTCTGCGTAGTTAACATCGCCCATGCTCAACACCATGGTGATGTAAAAGATGCCGTAGGCAAATATCATGACATTGCTAACGCGCTGAAAAACCCACTCTCTAATACCGTTTCTTTTAGCCATTATGCGATTAACTCCATATCCAAATAGCAAACAAAATACTAAGTACGATACCTAGTCCAATAGCAACTTGTGAGATCATCTTGCCACCTACTAAAGACTCAAAATAACCAAATTCTTGCAGCAAGTGCTTGGCGCCACCCATGGTGTAATAACCAAAAGCAGTGAGAAAACCCCACGTAAAAAACTGTGCAATAAAATTGTTTGACAGCAGGTTCTGGATGCTATTAAAACCCTCTTCAGTGTTTAGCGATATTGATAGAATGGTTAAGAAAAATGCGAGTGATACCCATATAACTACCGCAGATATCCTATGTAGAATTGAAGCTACCCCCATGACGGGAAGCTTAATGGTCGTTAAATCCATGTTTTTAGGTCGTTCTTTTTTCATTCAGTTCCCCTGATACCTTATGGTATGGAATTGTAGAAATGTCAGTTTTATTAGTGTGTTATTCGAAAATATTGCTATTTTCGTTTCCGCGCGGCGAGTCTATCCAATCGACATATTCATGTAAATAATAATTCTTGTTTTTATACTAAAAGACTAGCGTTGCCAGCACTCAGTAAGATAGCATGAACGCTGTCAATTTGCTGAAAATTGGAACTAAAGGCTTATGATAATCCAGGATCGCGACTCTCTTGCTTTCCAGAATAAAACGTTTAAGAAAGGCCATCGTATTTTGATTGCATACGCTACCCAGACAGGTAACGCTAAATCAATCGCCCAACGCATTTTTGCGCTCAATCAAACGCATTGCGATATTGTTGATTTGTCCGCATTGCCAGTCAGATTACTCGAAGAATATGAAAGAGTGGTTTTTGTCGTTTCAACCTATGGCAATGGCGATCCACCAAGTAACGTAGTGTCGTTTTATGATGCATTATGCCAATCTGAGATCGATTTGAATGCGGTGAAGTATGCCGTACTAGCCCTGGGTGATAGACAATATCTACATTTCTGCGGTTTTGGTAATAATTTATCTCACCAACTCATCAAGCACGGCGCAATGCCTCGAGTACCGCTGACCGAAGTGAATCGAAATGACGCAGTGATCATTGAACACTGGTGGTCAAAATTGCAAGAAACCTTTGGTCTGCAATGTGAAGTCAGTGAGGATTGGACGGTTGCTACATTGATGGAAAGAGTTGAAGATAAAGATGTTGTTAGGTTTACGTTGTACATCAAATCACTTGAGTTCTCATCAGCCAAGACATTGATAATAAAAGACAGCAAAGATGCGTCAAAGCGGATGCAGGTGGATATTGTCAGTGAGGATTTTGACCCTTTTACAAGTATATTGTTTGAAGAGGTTCACGTAAAGAAACACGGTAGTCCGCTATGGCGGCAATTAAGCTCGTCTCAACCTGGCGATAAGTGGCATGTTCAGGTGTGTAACTAGCGCAAATGTTTCAATCGGCATATTAGGTTTGCGCAAATGCATTTAGATACTTTTCAACGTAATCTCCAATCTTTTTGTTCTTGTACTGCATTACATAGCGTGGATGTTCCAACGGTACGATTTCACCGAAAAATGCGTGCTCTTTGTTAAACTTCTGCAGAAACTTAAAGTTCTTGCCTGTGCCTAAACAATAGACACGTTCAGTATTTACACCGAGAGATACCACTTGTTGCATTGATTGCACGATAAAAGGCAATACTGCCTCTTCGAGAGATTTGTCGTCGTAATAGTTATAATTGATTTCTTTGCCTTTATCATTGATTTTTACAAAGCCGAGCGGTGATACTGAAGAAAAAAAGAATCGCTGATAAAACTTATCCGTTCCGCCAAAGGCATCAATTACTTCGTACACAAACACCGATGAAGGTTCGTGAAGATGAAAATCACAGGTCATGTTGCAATGCGACAATAGGCGTTTGGTATCTGTGAACGGGATCCCGGTGGCACCTGCTCCCAAGCGGCCTGGATTGATGCCTAGAATTAAATCGCGTGGCTTGTTATCACTATAAAAGCGGCGATAAAAGCGCTCGCTTATATCACGGCTAGGGGAGCCGGCCTGAAAAGGATTGAGCGCTTGGATCCGTTCGGGGAGTGACTCTTCAATACAAAGACGTGCGTTGAATTCAATCACGCGCTCAGCAAAGGTTGACGATATCACTGCTTACTCACAATTATTCGCGTATTTGGCCATCACCGTATACGATGAATTTTTCAGTGGTAAGCTGCTCCGCACCCATTGGGCCATAAGCGTGTAGTTTTGACGTGGATATCCCTATTTCTGCGCCTAATCCTAGTTCACCACCATCGCTAAAGCGCGATGAGGCATTTAACATGATCACTGAAGAATTGACTTCACGCATGAACCGTTGGGCATTTGTCAGGTTTTCCGTGACGATCACTTCTGTATGGCCACTGCCATAGGTCTGGATGTGGTTCACCGCTTGTTCGAAATCGTTGACGACTCGAACGGCGATCTCAAGTGCGAGATATTCGGCAAACCAATCATCTTCTTTTGCAGGTTGAGCGCTTTCAAAAAATGATAGTGAGCGTTCACATGCATGCACTTTAACACCGAACTTTGTGAACATTGTAGCGATGTGCGGTAGCACCTCAGCGGCGATATCTTTGTGGATAAGCAACGTCTCCAGCGCATTACAGACGCCAGTACGTTGCGTTTTTCCATTTTCTAAAATGGGCAATGCTTTTTGTAGGTCCGCTTGTGCGTCGATATATAAATGACAAACGCCTTTGAAATGCTGAATGACGGGAATTTGGCTGTTTTCACTCACATATCGAATTAAGCCTTCTCCGCCGCGAGGAATGATCAAATCGATATCATCACTCAATGTTAGCATTTGATTCATGATGTCTCGATCGGGCTCTGGGATCACTGTGCAGATATCCTTTGACAGCCCATTTTTAATCAAAGCCGCATGAAGAACCTTAGCAAGCGCTAAGTTAGAGGCTTGAGCTTCTTTGCCGCCGCGTAAAATGACAGCGTTCCCTGCTTTTAGGCAAAGCACAGCAGCGTCGATGGTGACATTAGGACGAGACTCATAAATCATTGCCACAACACCCAGTGGTATGCGCATTTTACCCACGCGTATACCGCTTGGCATGGGGCGAATATTGCTTACACTCCCTAACACCTCAGGTTGGTGAGCGATTGCTTCAACCGCTTGTGCAAGTTTGACAATGCCTTTGTCATCTAACGTTAGGCGATCGATCATCGGTGCTGGCAAGCCAGATTCGTGGGCATTTTGGATATCAATTTGGTTAGCTGTGATGATCGTATCAGCATCTGCTCTTAACTCATCCGCGATATCTAGTAGTAACGTAAGTCGACCGCCTTGGTCGAGATTAGCAATCGCTGTCTTCGCTGCATTTGCATTGGCTGCAGCAAGCCGTATATCAAAACTCATATGCTTTCGTTAATCAAAGTGGGTTAATTTATCGGGTGCTATCAACACAAAATTATCTCTGTGAATGACTTCTTCAGACGCTTGATAGCCCAAAATGCGAGAGACCAGATGGCTCTTTACTCCCGCGATTTGTTGTATTTCTGCTGACGAAAATCGACTTATCCCCTTGCCGATGACCATGTCATTGTGCACAACCAATACCGTATCATCTTTATAAAAATTACCGTTAGTTTTGCTTATTCCTGCAGGTAACAAAGAGGCGCCGCGTTCAGTGATTGCGAGATGAGCGCCTTGGTCAATAACGATTTCACCTTTTGGATGCGACGTATGCGCAATCCAGTCGTGTTTTGCACGATAACCAATGTCAGCAGGTTTAAATAGCGTTCCAGGGCAACGTCCAGCCAGGATTTCAGCAAAATTACGCTCGTCCTTGCCAGCAATTAACAGTGTTTGAATACCAGATTGAGTACAACGCTTGGCCGCCTGAAGTTTAGTAATCATACCACCTGTGCCCACATCGCTTTCGGCTTCTCCTGCCAACGCCATAATGCGGTCATCGATTTTATCTACAATAGGGATCAATTTGGCATTTTTATCTCGATGCGGATGGCCATCGTAAAGCCCGTTGACGTCGGTACATATTAAAAGACAATCAGTCTGCATGGCGATTGCGGTATGTGCGGCAAGATTATCATTGTCTCCAACATTCGATTTTTCCTGAGCCACTGTATCATTCTCGTTGACTATTGGAAGTACGCCATTATCAAGTAATTCTCTAATAGTATTTTTGATGTTGATATAGCGCGTGCGATCGTTCAAGTCATCAACCGTGAGCAACAGTTGTGCACAAGGGAAGTTAAACAGGCTTGACCAAACAGCCATCATTTTGGTCTGTCCGACGGCGGCCATTGCTGCCTTTTGGCTTCTTGTAATCGCAATGCCTGTTTTTACTATACCGCGCGCGGCCGCGACGCTGCCAGACGACACCAATATGATGTCTTTATTTTGACGACGACTCTCGATAATAAAATCGGCAATATGACGCATATACGAAGAGCCGCTCGCTTTTTGTGAAGATGTCACAAGCGCGCTTCCGATCTTTATCACTGCATTTTGCCAAGTAAAATCAGTCATCTATCTAAATTATTTGTATGCGTTTTCGAAGAAAAAATGTGAACGCATATTAGCATCTTTGATTCTGCGGTGCCTATTGTAATTTTGTCGAATGATATGGCATCAAGTTAAACGCCAAAAAACTAACAACTGATGCCTGATTCAACTTCCCCTTCCTGGCTTAATGAATCGGTTCTTACTGCATTTGGGTTAATAATTATTTAACACAAATGATAATAATTACTATTTGCATTTTATAGTCGAATCCTTATACTGAGCTGAAATGTTTAAAGGAACACGACATTGGAAACCAGATATCTCAGCAAATGTCACGCAAATTGGGTTAGTGAACATCCTCTTAAGGCTTATGAAAAGCTAGCGACGCATGAGCTAACCGCATCGCTTCATGCAGCAAATATGTTATTCGATAAGGCTATTCCTTTTTACGGATACAGTTTTGAAATTGCTGAGATCCTTCTCAATTCGGGCTGTTATCCTTCGTTAATACTACACCATAAACTTGCTCTTTATGGTGTGTCGCTCGCCGAGCTATATGAATTAAAGAACCAGCCATTTATGAAGCGGCAAATTCTCAAACGCGCCTATGAATCAATTTTTCAAGCGCAGGATAAATCCGATCAACATGTGTCCGAAGAAAAGATGTTGACATGTCTCAAATCAATTTCGAAAACGCTTCTGACACCGTTATCTCTCTCAAGTGCATATTACTCATCAGCCAATTCTCATTGAGGTTAATTATGGAAAAAATAGGATTGAATACTATCGAACCAACTTTTCAAGTCTCGCCCTATGAGAAGTTTAAAACAGAGTGGGAGTCGTTCATTACAGATGGAAACAGGGCATTTAGTGCCGGTGCGTTAAACACTGCTGAATCCTGCTATAGCGAAGCCTCAAAAACAGCACGGTATTTACTCGATCAGGGATATGTGAATAAAGCATCCATTTCGATGCTTCTCGTCGGTTATCACAATAGTGCTGATTTATATATAAGAAAAAACGATCCAGAAACAGCATTGGACAGATTATCGACAGCATTGCGCACGCTTTTTAACTTCCCCGAGGAATGCATCGACTGCGAACAAAAGCGTGACGCACTTGAATGGGGAACTATTCGAGCAAAGCGCCAACTATGCCTTTTTTTAAAGTCGCATCCAACCATGCAACAACAACAACTCGACTTTCTTACAAGTCAATGTCTTAAAACCGATCACCATTAGGAACGGATAGAAAATAACCATGTTAAAAACACGTTTAATCTCACTTTTATCATTTCTGCTTTTTGCATTCACTGTGAACGCACACCCAGGTCATGACCACTCGCATTGGACGTCTGGTGTGATTCATGCTGCATTTTTTATCACCCTGGGTCTCGTGGTAACCATCATTAGTTTTTTAATTTATGAACGCGTTATTAAACCTAAGTTAAGCAAGGACAAAAGATAATGAGCCAATACATATTGAAATTGCTGGACCAAGTATTTGATTTTGATCGTGTCTCAGCACACTGTGATATTCCTTGTAAGGTGTACGATCCTTTTAGTGCGCAACTTGCTGCTTTGAGCATCGTCAGATTCATTGATCAAATAAAAGAACTGACTGATTTGTCCGATGCGGAACAAATGGCAAAATACATCAGGCTTATCAATGAAAAAGAGAAACACGCTGAACAAGTCAAGCAGCACGTCAGAGTTATCTGGGGAGATTATTATAAACAGCCGCAAATAGACCAGGTGCCTAATATCCATGAACATGTGCAAAACATTATGATGGCAGCCAGTGCTTGTAAACAGACGACGGCACGTGAGAATGCAGATAAATTGCTTGGACTTGTTAATGAGTTTGCCGGTTTCTTCTGGTTAACCAAAGGGATCGACACATTCAACACAAAGTGCCCGTATCCGCCATTTGAAGAAGTCACTTATCCTGTTCTGGAAAAGTAAGAAAAGGAAAAGTGATAAAAGTCGTCAAAATAGTGGGTGAAAGCATGGCTCCAACCTTAAAACCTGGAGACTATGTAATAACAATCACGTGGATTCGGTACCGATTAAGACAATCTGACATCGTTGTCGTGAAGCACCCTTGCTACGGCAAAATTATCAAGCGTATTCAAGACGTATGTCCTCGCAGGGGTTACCAACTATGCAGTGACAACCCCGCCGGCCTCCGTTCTGAATTGCTTGGTTGGGTTCCCAGAAACGCAATTGTTGGAAAATTGTTTTACGTATAATGAGGTGTTTACAATGAGTGTAGGTCAATCGGCTGACTCTTATAATATTGACATATTGGAGACGATGGTCAGACGTTGCCATGCACCCGATGATCCACAAGTTCTCTACACCTATCTTCAACTCATCGACAGTCTTGCAAACAATAATAATAAGACTACGGATCAGCAGTTTTCGCTTGGGCAACGAGCAGCTGAAATCCTTTATGAATGTGCAAAAGATGAAAATCTTCCAAATCACTATCGAGTACTGACGCTCGATAATATTTATATACCTATCCGACTTATGTCGGAAAAAGCCGACACGCTGAACAAGAAGGGTGTGCTATTGAATCTGCGTTACAGACTCTCAGCACTTGTACACAACTTTAACTAAATGGACACAAAAGGATGAATATGATGAACGTCAGGACAGAGACTGACAGTTTAGGAAAAATCGAAGTGCCAATAAATGCTCTATATGCGGCACAAACGCAACGAGCTGTTGAAAATTTTCCAGTAAGCGGTCAGAGGATGCCAGCTGCATTCATAGTAGCATTAATCCGTGTAAAAGCGGCTGCTTGCCAAGCCAACTTGTCACTCGATTTACTACCAAAAGATATCGCCAAAGCAATTGGCAGTGCATGTGCAAAACTATTAAGCGACGAGGAGCTTTCAACACACTTTCCAGTTGATGTTTTTCAAACGGGCTCTGGTACCAGCTCTAATATGAATGCGAATGAAGTCATCGCGACACTTGCAAACGAATTGAGACGAATCGAAGCTGCCGATGTGCACCCCAACGATCATGTGAACTTTGGTCAAAGCAGCAATGACGTTATTCCAACGGTAATCCAAGTTAGTGCAGCTCAGCTTATTGTCGAGAAGTTGATGCCGGCATTAAAGCACATCATAGCAGTCACAAAAGAAAAAGCAGATGTTGACGGAAATGTTTGTAAAACAGGCCGCACGCATCTCATGGATGCTATGCCAGTGACACTAGCTCAAACATTAAATACTTGGGCCTCACAGTATGGTCAACACATACACACGCTAGAAACATCGCTTTCGCTATTGAAAAAGTTACCCATTGGTGGGACAGCTGTTGGCACAGGGATCAACACTCATCCACAATTTGCTAGCCATTTTTGTACAGAGTTAAGTGAAGATATCGACATTGACTTTGCTCCTGCCGAAAACAAGTTTGTCTCTATCAGTTCACAAGATGCTGCTGTTATTTGTTCGAGCGCGTTAAAGGCAATTGCAGTGACGACAATGAAGGTAGCAAACGATTTAAGATGGATGAATTCAGGCCCGCTTGCTGGCTTAGGCGAGATTGCCCTGCCGTCATTACAGCCAGGCTCTTCAATAATGCCTGGTAAAGTCAATCCAGTAATACCAGAATCTGCTGCGATGGTCTGTGCTCAAGTAATTGGTAACGACACTGCAATTACAGTTGGCGGCCAATCAGGCAACTTTGAATTAAACGTAATGCTGCCAATGATTGCTGCTAACTTGGTGAGCAGCATAGATCTGTTGTCTAATACTTTGGTATTGCTAGCAGATAAGGCTATTGCTGGGTTTACTGTCAATCAAGACAATATGGCGCAGAGCCTTCATCGAAATCCGATACTGGTGACTGCACTAAACCCTATTATTGGCTATGCAAAAGCGGCTGAAATTGCTAAAACAGCATACGCTCAACAGCGTCCAATATTGGAAGTCGCACTTGAGATGACAGACTTGTCAGAGCAAGACTTAAAAGAAGCACTTGATCCGATAAAGTTAACAAAAGGGGGAATGTAGCCTAGACCCCCTATGCGTTTGGGGTGCGTTTTTTTAATGTTACGCATGCATATCGAATAATAATCACAATAAGAGTGCTGGCGTTTACACATAAATAGAAATTAGAATACGGGTTTGCGGTAACAGTATCTTCCTTATTAGACCAAAACGCTTCTTGCGTTTGACAATGGTTAGACTTGCACGGAGATTGCAAGTACTTATTGGCTGTAATCTATAGTTGGTAGAAAACTGGTGAACAATGACACGTAAATGGTTAAGAATTTTCGTCCCGTTTTTCGTAATAATTGCTGGCGCTATCGTTGCGTTTGCAATTATTGCGAATGCGCCTGAACAAGAGATCGCGCGAAGTCTTGAGACTCGCGCTAATGTTACGGTAAAAACGCTAGTCCCACAGTCTTTTCAGACTAAAATTAAGGGATTTGGCGAAGTAAAGCCTGCGCAGATTACCGAGTTGTCTGCGCAAGTTTCCGGAAAAGTCATTGCAATGGACGATACCTTTGTTTTGGGAGGTATCGTACAACGAGATACACCACTTCTCGATATCGATGATATAAGCTACAAAGCAGCATTATCGCAAGCGAAAGCACAAGCACTTGATGCTAAAAGTCAGCTCATTGAAGAGCAAGCGCGTGCTGAGGTTGCTTTGAGAGAATCGAAAAACCTTCCTAAAAATCGCGTTACGGATTTATATCTGCGAAAACCTCAAGTATTGAGTGCACAAGCGGGTCTCGCATCTGCAGAGGCGAATGTAGCACTTGCAGAATACGATTTGGCGAATACGACGGTGCTCGCACCCTTTAATGCGTTAATTACCGAAAGGGCCATAGGTGTTGGTCAAGTCGTTGGCAACGGCTCGACGATTGCTCAGCTTTTTAGCATCGAAACCGCCGAGATCCATGTTGCCATCGCCAATTTCGACCTTAATTTCGTTCAGCCTGATGTTGTCGGCCAAACAGCATTGGTGATTCCAAGAAGCAAACAATCGTCTCCCAGATCAGGTACCATAAAGCGAGACTTGGGGCGGTATAATCAAGACACGCGCATGTTGGAGCTGATTATCGAAGTAAAAGCGCCGTATAAACCTGGTGCAATACTTAAGTTTGGCGCATTCGTCGACGTCGAATTTGACGGTATTTTGCTTGATAACGTATATCGGGTGCCGCAATCATTGGTCAACCGCGGGAAGGTTTGGCTTGTTGATGAAAATGATAGATTACGAAAACGCGACGTCTCTATTATCCGGGACGAGGGCACTTATCTTTTCGTCAACGAAGGATTGAATCCTGGTGAAAGGCTATTGATGACAATACCAGAGTATCCAACTGAGGGCATGGAGGTCCGTGTCTCTCAAATTGACGATTCCTTTGTCAATAACGCTGATACTATAAATCCATGACCACACCTGACTCAATTAATGATAGTGGTTCTCTTGACAAAGAGGACACCAATCACGGATTAATCGCTTACTTTGCGAGAAATTCCGTCGCGGCAAACGCCATGATGATGTTTATTATCGTCATGGGGTTATTGAGTTATTTCACGATACAGCGACAAATGTTCCCCAATTTTGACCTGAATCGAATTATGGTTGAAATTTCCTATCCTGGCGCATCACCGCGCGAAATTGAAGAGAGTATTTTTTTAAAACTAGAAGAATCAATCAAAGGTATTTCCGAAATTGAGGAAGTCATTTCTCGCGCATTTCAAAATAATGGGCACATATCGATAAAGCTCACTGATAACGCTGATGTCAGTGAAGTGTTGGACCTTGTCAAAACCCGTCTTGATGGTGTCAGCGCGTTACCCGCAGATATGGAACCGTTGCAGGTGCGTTCTATTGAGCCTGAGCAGGATGTGATTGAATTGACCCTCAGCGGTGATTACTCCCTTGAGGAGCTGAAGGGACAAGCCAAAACGATTGAAAATGAACTGCTGCAATTACCAAATTTATCAATAGTTAACGTTATGGCGCCAAGCACTGAGATTGCAATCGAAGTGCAACCGGAACGCTTACGTGAATACAATATTTCTGTCCTAGATGTTGTTAATGCAATACAACAATATTCAGGCAATTTTTCAGCTGGCAATATACAAACGGACGCCGGATCGGTATCAGTAAGGGTGCAAACACAGCGATATAGCGGTGAAGCATTTGGCAATATTCCGATTATAACAGGGAATAACAACGGCCAAATCTTGCTTAAGGAAATTGCCGATCTTAAGGATGGCTCTACTGAAGGTTTGCGCTATTTTAAATACTCAGGTACCGACTCTGTCTATATATCTATCAAGGCGAATTCGGACCAGGATATTGTGCCTATCGCTGAGACTGTCAAGCTCTATGTCGAGCAGAAAAACAGTCGGCTGCCAGAGGGCATGAACCTCGCGACGTTCATCGATTTGACCTATTACTTGGATGCTCGATTGAACATGATGCTGTCCAATCTACTTCAAGGCGCGGTGTTGGTTGCCTTGATGTTGACGATTTTCCTACGTTTTAAAATCGCTTTTTGGGTAATGGTAGGGCTTCCGGTATGCTTTTTGGGTGCAATCATGATGATGCCTATTGTCGGTGTCACCATTAACATCATGTCATTGTTTGCATTCATCATGGTGCTTGGGATTGTGGTTGATGATGCTATTGTTACCGGTGAAGCAGCCTTTGCTAACATCGAAAAAAACGGAGTATCTGAGGAAAACGTTATTACTGGTGTGCGAAAGGTAGCGATGCCTGCTACCTTTGGCGTACTGACAACAATTGCTGTGTTTGCTCCCTTTGTTTTCACCACTGGACCTGACAGCGCATTTTTCTTCAATATCGCCGCAGTCGTCATTTTGTGTTTGGTATTTAGCTTGATTGAGTCGAAACTCATTTTACCAGCGCATCTAGCCACTATGCGTGAAAAGCCGGTCAAATCAGGGAGCCTAAGAGATCGATTCAATTGCGCTTTCTTTGCTTTTGTTAATGGCCGCTATAAAAGATTTATACAACGATGTGCTGAATGGCGATGGGCCGTTCTTGCTTTTTTTATTGCTGTCTTTGCCATCAGTGTCGCATTGATTCATGCCAATTTTGTCAGGGTACTACCAAATCCAAAAGTGCCGCATGACTTTCCATCAATCAAAATAGAGATGAGTAAATCGTCTTCCGATGAAGCAACGGTAGAGGCAATACAGCAAATTGAGCAGATGATGCTGCAAGTAGACAAGCAAACCGAACAGGAATTCGGGCAAAAAATGATCAAAGAACGCCTTGTTTTCAATGATGACAATACAGAAGGCGAAATTCTTGCCGTGTTGGTTAACGAAGAACTCAGACCATATAACACCTTTGATCTTACCCGAAGATGGCGAGAAAACATGCCCGATATACCCGGTATGCGTTCCATAAAAATCATTGATGATGTCGGCTCAATGGATGATATGGATGACGGTGATTTTGGTTATACGTTGTACGGCGCGGATATTACTACATTAAATGCGGCAGGCCGCTATTTTGCTCAATTATTGGAACAACAGCCGGGTATCTATGATGTAAGCTCAACGATTGACCCAGCGACAAAAGAAATTCAACTGCAAATCCTTCCTGAAGCCGAGCGGCTTGGCTTAACGTTATCAGATATTTCGCAGCAGGTGGGTTTGAATTTTTACGGTGGGGAAGCGCAGCGAATTGTTCGAGGTGGCGAAGAGATACGCGTGATGGTGCGCTATCCAAGAGCGACACGAGAGAAACTCTCCGAATTAAAATACACATTGATTTACACGCCAAGTGGCCATCAGGTCAAACTCGGCGACGTGGTCACGCTATATGAAACGGAAGGTGTAAATTATATCAGGCGAAAGAGCGGATACCGAACCGTGTATTTGTGGGGAGCCATTGATGCAAGCCAGGTTGAACCAAATCAGGTGGTCAAGGATATTTCATCATCGATAATACCAGCAGTGGTTGAGCGCTTTCCAACAGTTAAAACTGAACTGGGGGGTGATATCAGCGACCAGATCAAACAGCAAAATCAACAGATAATGTTTTTTGTGGCCGGTATGTTAATGGTGTATATCCTCCTTGCAGTGCCTTTACGAAGCTACAGTCAGCCACTTATCATTATGTCTGTTATCCCATTCAGCGCCGTCGGTGCCATCTGGGGGCACTTCTTGATGGGGCTAGATTTATCAATGATGTCATCATTTGGGTTGATCGCCGCGGCAGGTGTCGTGATCAATGATTCACTGGTGATGACCGACTATATCAACAAGCACCGCAATAGCGGAATGCATATTAAAGAGGCAATCATTAACGCAGGTTGTGCACGCTTCCGCGCCATTACACTTACTTCAATCACGACATTTTGCGGCGTATTACCAATCATGTTCGAAACCAGCTTACAAGCTGCATTTGTCGTTCCAATGGCGGTTGCTTTGGGTTTTTCAGTCTTATTTGCTACCACCGTCACACTAATATTGGTGCCGTGTTTTTATCTTATTCTTGAAGATATCAAGGGGCTTAGTGGATTGATAATAAAGAAAAAATCTATTGCGATTGAGCAATGATTATTTCAAGAAGTCAAAGCGGAATTGAAACAATGAATGACTTCTTACAATCTATTTCTCAATGTCATGAAGGTTCTTCGGCGAACAGACCAATATACGTTTATCGAATTTGGGTGTTGAACGTAAACGCAAATTTTTGGTTTTTTTGAACCGTTTCAAAAGAAATCGCTGCAATTAGCTGAATTGTTTTACTAATGACGTTTGCTCTGCTACTTGAGAACGTAAAGCGTCGCTCAATGTCTGCGAAGTTTTTCCCTGTTCCCCACTTTCCTCCGCGAGCTCCTTAATGCTATTCACAGTGACTGTAACTTGCTCAGCGACTGCGGACTGCTCTTCAATTGCAGCTGCGACAGTGCGATTCAGGTCAGCCATTTTTGTGACTTCTTCCAATATGTGACTTAGACTGTCTCCGCTTTCATTTGCCTTTTCGACACTTTTGCTGGATAAGTGAATTCCTTTTTGCATAGCTGATTGCGCATTACCAGATGTCACATTCAAATCTTCAATACGCTTGGCAATTTCTTTCGTAGATTGTTGAGTTCGTGCAGCCAAAGAGCGCACTTCATCCGCGACGACGGCAAAACCTCGCCCTTGCTCTCCCGCCCTTGCAGCTTCAATAGCGGCATTTAACGCGAGCAAGTTTGTCTGCTCAGCAATCGCATTGATTTCACTCACTATGCCTTCAATAGCGGCATTTCCATCGACCAGGTTCCTCACTTCTTCTGACGCATTTTGAAGCTGCTCGTCCAGATGTTTAATGGCGTGTAGGGTTTGATGGACTGAGTTTTTCCCATTGTTGGTTTGAGCCTCTGAGCTGTCAGCAGCGCTTGCTGCATCGCTAACATTTGATGCTACATCCTGAATAGTGACAGAAAACTGCTCCATCGCGCTGGCCATTTGCGTAATCTCACCACGTTGCTTTTCCAGTAAATCAGCCACTTGGTTACTGCAAATCGAACTTTGCTCAGTGTTACTATTCACTTTTCCTGTGACATCGTTTACGCGCCCTACCACTGCTTTAATCTTTGCTTGTTGCATTTCTAATGCGAGATTGATGTGCCCAGTCAAATCGTTATTACCGGAGTATAGATAGGCCATGAGGGGGTTGTTATAGACTTCTTGAGCTTTTTCAACCATCGTCAAATATTGCTTGCGCCATCGTGAAAAGACAAACAAACTAACAGTGAGCAAAGCACATACGGCAATGCTTACACCATCGAATTGATTGCTAAATAGCGAAAAGAGACTAAACAAAAAAGCAAGTGCAAATCCACCCAGTGCAAGCAACGTAGCGTCTTGTGGTCGTTGCAATGCTTTTGATTTTTCCCCATCGTTAATTTTTTTGTATTCAGATTCTGCTCTAGTGACTAATTCTCGGGACGGAAGGGTTCTAACAGATTGGTACTCAACCACTTGATTTGAACCATCGCGAATTGGTGTAACAAATGCATTCACCCAATAATAGTTGCCGTTTTTGCAGCGGTTTTTGACTGGGCCCATCCACGACTGACCCGCTTTTAAGGTCTTCCACATATCTGCAAAAGCAAGTTTAGGCATGTCTTTGTGACGAACTAAATTGTGCGGTTTGCCACGCATCTCTTCTAGCGAATACCCGGCGATTTCACAAAATTGAGGATTCGCATAGGTAATGCGGCTATCGAGGTTGGTCGTGGATAATAAGATATCTTTATCAGAAAAATTAACCTCATTGCCACCAGTTTGAAGTTTGCTCATTATGAAAACCTTGTTGTTTTTGCGAGCGATAATTACTACACGCCATGTCATTGATTTAATGTTTAGTGCTTCATGTTTATCGGCCGAAAAACACCTTTATTAACGAAAGGTTAAATTTTATTAACTAATGAGTGCATCTTAATCAGGGATAAATGATTAAGATGAATGAATTTATTGGTATCTTGGCGTTACATTGCAATTGTTAAAATGTTTAACAAAGTCTAATTCCGATTAATGGACACATTCGTTTTGATGCATCGGTTCATAAGCTTATGAAGGTGTGCTACGTCACAAAAACTACTATGTACTTTAATTTCGGGAAATCCATTAGCCCTTATTTTTAATGGTGAATACGCCAATTTTGATTGGAATTTAGCGCTTCGCGCGGCGTGATTGTATGGAATTTTCGAAACGCTGTGGTAAAGCTTGCCTGGCTGGCATAACCGACTTTGTCAGCTACCTGCTGTATTGTCATTCCACCAGAAGCAAGCATCACTCGCGCGCTATTCATTCGGGTCTTAAGAACAAAATCTGCAAGGCTTTCGCCGTATAGCCTTGGGAACTGCGTTTTCAAATATTGATTTCCCAGGCCCATTTTTCGCGCAATTTTGTCATGAGTTAGTTTGCCATCAAGGTTTCGCTGGACGTATCGAGCCACTTTTTCAATCTTCTTGATGTCACTGGATTTCAATGGGCGTAAAGGCCGATCGTGACGATTTGAAGTAGCGCAAATGCTGACAAAAAAACTTCGCAATAATCCCATGATGGATTGGTTTACAAATAAACTCAGATTGATGCCAGTTAGCTCTGTGTAGATTAAGCTATGCAGGCTTTCAATGACTTCTGCCTCAGCTTTCCAATAATGGCATGGTTCATTACTCAGCAGGCCTCGAATAATATCTTCTCGCTCCTTATCATCGAGGCACTGAGACTCCAGCATGGTGAAAAAGGCATCGTTTTCAAAGTGTATCGATAATGTCTGATATGGCCCAATTTGTGCGCATTGAGTGGCCATTAGTGTTTTCTGTGAGTACACATAAATAATGCGAGGCAGGGTCTGATGAGGCAATTTGGACTTTCCGATACGAGTCTCACCATTTGCCCTGAATCCGATAAAAAGAGTCAAACCAGGCGGCAATACCAATTCCGTTTCGTAATCTCTAAGAATTTCTCCATCCATCAAAGTAACTTTCAGACCAGGTATCACGATGTGTTCTCGAATAAGTGCCTTCACCAGTGCCCCATCACCACCGACTATGTTGCCTTGTCGACTGTCAGCAGATTGAGACGATTTTTTATGAATACATTGCTCTGATTCTGCTGCACCATCAAACCGTGCTATGTCTTTCGCGTTGTAATTCAATTCCTGATATTGAGCGTGTTTTTTGGTCAAGTATCGCCTCTTTCAATGACTCATCTTTAATGTATTTTGCAGTTAAAATAATGATAATTATTATCATTCATGTCAAGCATAGATAAAGGGCTGCCGGTCAATCACTTCACCAATTTCGTAAAAAAAAGACCAAATCTCGAAACGATTCCAGCTTGTTTCTATCGGGTTTGAAGATGAGAATGGCTCTCATCAAGAGCCGGAATTCCATTGCGTACAAAGGAGTGATTGTCATGTGTTTTCTTCGTTATTCCAGCATTCA
>JBCDMA010000051.1:0-16398 GCA_038744645.1 Pseudomonadota bacterium
AAATCCTAGACAAGGCTTTTATGATTTCATCCAATGTTGCGACGGATGCATATTTTGCGTTCATGTCGTGAAGGTTTGCATTGTGTGCATTTTGATTGCGATCGCCACAGGCTTCAATTGGCACCAGTGTGACGAAATTGTTCTGCAAAGCATCAATGACCGTCGCTCTAACACAGCCACTTGTGGTTAATCCGGTCACTACGAGTGTATCAACATGCAGAGACGCTAGCTGGGCTGCCAGGCTAGTATTGAAAAACCCGCTTGGTCCGTGTTTTTCAATGAGTGGTCGCTTGTTGAAGGGCTCAAGAGAGGGATGCAACGCTGTCCATTCAGCGCCTCTTTGTAAGATGTTTAAATCGGGGAGTCGTTGTCTAAATACGCTGGCTTGTTTATCTGAATCGTAAACAACGGAAGTAAAAAGTATCGGCCACTGCTTCTCTTCAAAGAATCGACAAAGTCGGACGTTTGCATCTATTTCGCGTGAAAAGTCGCCGCCAAGCGGACTTTCATCACTGGCAAAACCCAATGTCATGTCGACCACGATGAGCGCCGGTTTTTTGCCTAGATGCAATACGCCTGTTTTTAAGTCATTGTCATCCGAATAAGCTTCTGAGTAAGACGCTTCGTTCTCTGTCGTATCAGCTTGGTGATTCATCAACTCCTGCTCATCATTGCATGAATGATAATTTTTCTTTCATGCACGCGCTTTTCTGAACACAGGTGTGCGCGGTGGCTCCAGACCTGTCTGGCGCTTACACTCGGCTTTGATGTTTTCAATTTCACCACCAAAATCAAACAAACCAGGCTCACCGCGTTCTGCGATTAGGGTGTTGCGTTTAGCTACTGTTTTAGTCTGGTCTACAGCACCGTTTTCAATGACTACACCGTAGCGTAGCGCACCTTCGACGCTGACTAAACCGCGATTGACATCATTGAGGACTTTTTCAGGTGGACGCACAAAAGGATCACCCCAGCCACCGCCTCCCCATGTATTGAAGTAGAGCAGGTCACCTTCTTTGACATCGATACCGTCACATTTAGCCGGTAGTATTTCTTCTGAACCATCTGTGCGTACCAGTACTTTTGTGCTTCGCTGTCCTGGCTCGCCGCCGTTTACTCCCCAAGGATAGGTCAACCAGCGCTCATCGTGTATTGCTATTTGCCCATCTGCTAAAAATCGATAAGCAACGCTAAGCCCGTTACCACCGCGATGCAATCCAGCGCCGCCAGAGTCTGTGATTGTTTCGTATTTTTCGATGCGAAGTGGGAAATAGGCTTCAATAAATTCATTGGGCACATTGGTAAAGCCCGGCCATAAAGAATGACCATCAGGGCCATCGCCGACAGGTCTACCCGGGATGCCGCCAAACCCGATCTGGAACAGTTGAAACCAATCTCCCTTGGCATCATAGCCTGAATAGAACAAGTGTGGGGAATCAGAAAATCCTGCCGCGTTCATCGCTTCAGGCACACCCTGGCCTAAGAGTCCACCCATCACATCAAATATTCTGCCCAGCGCATGTGTGCGCCCGGACAACGCTGCAGGGAAATCAGGTTTTAGCAGACTGCCTTTCGGAATATGTACCTCTACAAGATCGTAAAAGCCATCGTTAAATAAAATCTGCGGGTCAATCAGATTAATAGTGAATGAGCCGAAAAACATTTTGAACATTTCTTCGTTCAAATAGAAGTTGATTGAGCTTTGCGCCTGAGGGTCAGTGCCTTCAAAGTCAAAAAACGCTTTTTCACCTTCTCGCCACATCTTACATCTTATTTTATACGGTCCCATGCCAACGCCATCATCGCAAACATAATCTTCAAATACGCGCGGTGTTTCCGGTACAAGCATATTAATGATGGCAGACATTGCGGTTTTATTCCGCTCTAGCATGATTTCCATGGTCGAGTAGAACACATCGTCTCCAAAACGTTCTGCAATTTCAACACAGCGCTTGGCTGCTGTATTGCACGCTGCGACCAAGGCATTTAAATCAAAGCGGTTCCACTGAGGGGTACGTACGTTGTGCAGAATAAGGTCGAGCATATCCGACTGTAACTCGCCTTTTTTGTACAGTTTTATCGGTGGGATGCGAATACCTTCCTGAAAAATGCTCTCTGCTTTGATCGGGATTGAACCAGGCACCATACCGCCGTTGTCGGACATATGCCCAAACATGGCGGACCAAGCGATATGACGCCCATCTTTGAATATGGGGACAAGGACAATCCAATCGGGTAAGTGCGAGACTGCAGCGTTGCACATGTAGGGATCATTGGTCATGACAATGTCGCCCTCTTCAAGCTGACCATCAAACGCATCCATGAACCCATGGATAAATGAACCAAATTGCCCCACCACCATCTTGCCATCTCGATTGGCAACCATTGGGAAACAATCACCTTGTTCCCTGATGCCAGGACTCATCGCAGTTCTAAACAAGACGGCGTCCATTTCTTCTCGGGCATTTTTTAAGGCATTTTCGATAATGTCGACAGTGACGGTATCGACGTCGATGCGATGCATTGGTGTGTCATTTTGTTCAATGATCTTGTTTAACATGAGCGTAGCTCCTAATTAGCCGGATGAATGATGAGATTACCGATAGCGTCAACTTCGGCGCTAAATCCCGGTAAGATCAACGATGTTGAATCCATTTCTACAACAATGGCCGGACCGGGGACATGTGCACCTATAGCTAACTTGGTTCTATCATAAATGGTGGCGATGTGTTTCTTACCTTCATAAAAAATGTCACTTTGCGCAATCTTACATTGCTCAATGGGTAAGGATTCGGATGTCAAGGTGGAGGCTGGGAGCTGGCCTGCTTTTGCTGTTGCCAGCGCGCGTATCATGACGATTTCATGGCCTTCGTCCAATGCAAAGGTAAATAATTGCTTATGTTCTTCGTCAAACTGCACCTTCAATATGTCAAGACCTTTCTCAGACAGTTCTGCTTGCGTAAATTCAATAGAGAGTTGAAATGCTTGTCCTGTATATCGCACATCGGCCTGAAATGTGATGGTCTGTTGTTGAGCATCAATGCCGTCTTCTGCCAGTGTAGAGCTGGCTTGGCTCGCCAATTGATTTAGGGCGCCAGCAAGTTCATCAGCACTTGTATCAGTGAGCAATTTGACAAAGGTGCGCGATGCTTCGTCGCGTACCTCGGTCGTAGCATCGCCATAGGCACATAATACGCCAGGACCTGGCGGGATGATGGTTGGCCATGCGTTGGTTAATATGCCTAATGCGTTTGCGTGTAATGGGCCCGCGCCACCAAAACCGACAAGTGCAAACTCTCGTGGATCAAAGCCTTGCTCCACAGAGACGAGCCGAAGTGCGCCAAACATAGCTTCGTTAGCTATTTTTGTTATGCCTTCAGCAGCTTCTTCTACTGTCTTGCCCATAGGGTCAGCCACTTTTTTCACGGCTTTTATGGCAGCATCTTTATTGATTGCCATCTTGCCGCCCAGCTGCACGTCCGCAGGTAAATATCCCAATACCACGTTGGCATCACACACAGTAGGTTCTTCACCGCCTTTCATGTAGGCGGCTGGACCAGGATCTGCACCTGCGGATTCAGGACCGACGCGCAAGGCTTTAGTTAATTCGGGAACAAAAGCAATAGAGCCACCGCCAGCGCCGACGGTTCTCACATCTACAGATGGCGCGCGTACAACTACATCGGCGACGCGCGTTTCCCGTCGAACACGCGCCTTGGCATTTTGAATGAGCGCAACATCCGTCGATGTACCGCCCATATCAAAGGTCAAAATATTTTCATGCCCAGCGAGTTTACAAAAATGTATCGCGCCTGCGACCCCGCCAGCAGGGCCTGACATCAATAGATTGACGGGATTATCGGCGGCCGCTCGTGAAGATGCTAGTCCGCCATCTGATCGCAAAATAGACAAGTGCGTACGCTCACCCATCGTCTGTTCAAGTGATTTCTGTAAATTTTCCACATAACGAGATACTTCTGGTCTCACGTATGAGTTTAACACTGTCGTTTCTGTGCGCTCGTATTCCTGCATTTCAGGCACCACATCGCTAGAAATGGAAACGGGAATACCTTCAAATACGGATTCGGCAATTGCTTTGGCTTGGCGTTCATGTTCACCATTGAGGTACGCATTGATAAAGCAAATCGTGAGCGCTTCGATATTGCTTTTTTCTTTCAGCGCTTTTACTTCAGTGAGCAGTTGATATTCGTCAAGCGCCCTCACTGACTTGCCATCTGCGCCCATGCGTTCATTGGCTTCGATAGTTAGTTCAAGAGGTGCCAAAAGCGGCTTTTTCACATAGCTGACCCAACCTCCTAAACCGCCAGGACAAAACGAGCGCGCGACTTGTAACACCTGCTTGTAACCGGCAGTTGTAACCAATCCGACTTTAGCGCCTCTCCCGGTTAAAACCGCATTTGTAGCAACAGTGGTACCGTGCATGACGCGCATGATCTGAGTTGGGTCGATATTTGATTCTTCACAAATTCTGGCAACGCCGTTGAGTACACCGACAGATGAATCATTGGGTGTAGAAGGCACTTTTGCTGTAAATGTCTCGCCTGATCCCTCATTAATAAGCAGTAGATCGGTGAACGTACCGCCTACGTCAACGCCTAGTCGAAATCCCATACTGCACCTCTTTACATGCTATGCTGCATGCTGTTGTTTTTGTTGTTGTAACCAAGGCTTTGCTCTTCCGCCCTTTGCTGTTCCTGTGAGTTCTATGGCAATGTCTGAAGCAACTAACAGTTGCTGCATGTCAATACCGGTATTAAATCCCATTTGCTCCAGCATCATAACCACGTCTTCGGTTGCTACATTGCCACTAGCACCCGGTGCAAAAGGGCAGCCGCCCAATCCCGCGATAGACGAATCAAACTGCCTGATCCCAGCCTCGAGCGCTGCATAGACATTTGCCAACCCCATTGCTCTGGTATCGTGGAAATGACAAGCAAACTGACTTCCCCCCAACTCTCTGGTGAGTATGGTCATAAGTTGCTTTACCGATTGTGGATCAGCGGCACCAATAGTGTCTGAGATAATCAGTTTGCTTACACCGGCATCACTTAGCTTTTCACAGACATCAACGACTTGGTCGACAGCAATATCACCCTCAAAAGGGCACACCCATGAAGTTGCGATGTAGGCTTGTACGTCTATGCCATCTGATTTTGCCCGTTTTAGTACTTCTGCACTGACTTGAAGGATTTGTTCCGTTGTCATTCGAATGTTGTTTTCATTCATGGTATTGGATGCTGCAACTACCAATGACAACAGCGTGATCCCATTGGATACAGCTGACTCATATCCGCGCATGTTGGGGATCAGCGCATTGAATTTTTGCTTTGTATCGCCGGAGTACTGCGCAATTAGCTCGTCAGTACCCGCCATGGCCGGCACTGCTTTTGGCGATACAAAGGCGCCAATTTCAATGGAGTTGATGTTGGCATTCAGTAGTGCGTTCACTAAGGATTCTTTTTGCGACGTTTCTAAGATTTTTGTTTGAGACTGAAGACCGTCTCTTGGGCCAACTTCATTAATTAGCACGTCTACAGGTTCGAATGATGTCGTCATGCGATAACTCCTCTTGCGCGCAGCTTGTCGATTTCTTCCTTGTCCTTGCCAAGCATATTAAGCAGTACATCCTCGGTATGTTCACCAAGCGATGGACATGCACTGAAGCTTTCCTCGTTGCTTCTAGAAAGTTTAATAGGGTTGCCAGGCCCTTTTGTTTGGCTGCCATCAGGGTGCGTCAGGTCAACCACCATATTTCTGTAGCGCACCTGCTCATCATTTAGCGCTTGAGAAAACTTATTCACTGGCGCGCAGGGAATACGCGCTTGTTCAAGTCGATCAATCCAATAGCCTGACGTGTTTCTGGATAACACGCTATTCAGCTGTTGACTGATCATTTCTCGGTTGGCCCAGCGTCCTGGTTGTCCGTCTAGGGCAGGATCATTGAACGCGTCGATTTCTACCACGGGCTTTAGGTTTTGCCAGAAATTATCCGTAATCACAGCAATGACGATATAACCGTCGGCTGTTTTGAACGTGTCATAGGGCACATGCACAAAATGTGAATTGCCAATCGGATAGGGGTTTTCACCGGATAGAAAGTGCATCGTCGCCATGTAATTGAGCAAAGATATCTGACAGTCCAGCATGGACACATCGACATCCTGACCGGTACCACTGGTGGCGCGTTCGATCAATGCAGATTGAATGCCCATCACTGCAAACATGCCGCCGCCTAGATCCCCAATAGGAATCCCTGCTCGGACTTGGTTTTCAGCATCAGTGCCGGTGATTGACATACCTCCGCCAGTGGCCTGCGCCACCTGGTCAAAAGCCGGTCGTTTGTACTTGGGTCCTGAGCTACCAAAGCCAGTAATTGAGCACGTGATAATGCGAGGATTAATCGCCTGCAAATGCGCATAATCAATCTTAAGCCTTGAAGGTACACCGGCACCAAAATTATTTACGACGACATCGGCTTCTTTTACCAATTCATAAAACAATGCAAGTCCTTCTTCACTTTTTAAATCGATGCAGACGCTTTTTTTATTTCGATTGAGCGTTAAAAAATAAGCGCCGATGCCGTTCAGTGAATTGTTTGGATCTGACGCCAACAGCTTTCTTGTGCCTTCTCCGTGAAGCGGCTCAACTTTGATGGTTTCAGCGCCAAGATCGGCCAAAATCATGCTGCAATACGGACCTGACAGCATATGTGTCAGGTCAATAATCTTGATCCCTGCCAATGGTTTGTTCATTCGCTTTTCTCCACTAGTACCGCGTTAGCACTTTCGATAACTTGCATCTGCTCTTGCACCCTTACTCAAAGCGATAAGTGAAGTCTATGCCGTACGCAGCCAGACTCGATGGATGAATGAATGTGCCACCGAATTCAGGTGCTGGAATGACTTCTTGCAAATATTCTTCGTCAGTGATGTTTTTGCCATAAATAGCAAGATTCCAGTTTTCCGTATCCAGACTGATGCGCAAATCAACTGTTGAGAATGAATCTCGCGTTGCGTTGGTAAAATCAACTGAGTGAGGGCCGGGAGGAACGCCGCCGCCCAAGGTGCCAAAGAAATCCCAGATAGTCGGTACGCGTTCGCCTTGTAACGTGTGAAAGTAGGTTTCGCCCGTGTATTGGTAATCTAGCCGGGTGGTGATGACCATCTCAGAACTAATACTGTATTCATACATTGCGCCCAGGGTGAAGGTCTCATCAGGCGCTTGCGGGGCTTTGTTACCCACTGACAATGGGCGATTTCTATTTTCCTTTATCTCAGAGTCAATTAAACCTACACCGCCGAACACTGAAAAGTCGTCGGAAAGTTGCGCGTGAAAATCCAATTCGAAACCTCTTATACTTAGCTCATCAATGGTAGTGACGGCTCTTAACAAGCCAAAAGGTCCTGCAAAAAACTCGAAGAACTGATTGTCATCAACGGTAGTGTCAAATACAGCGGCGTTCACTCGTAGTGAATCGTCGAGCCAACTTGATTTGAGCCCAACTTCGATGTTGGTTGTTACCTCTTTTTCATACTCATCAGTAACAAGCAGCTGCGCATTAACTGCATCGCCAGGGGTACCATTGCCGCTCGCGTTAAACCAAAAATCCAAGGTACCTTGAGTACCAATGGAGTTAAAACCACCACTTCTAAACCCAACACCGTAACTGGCATAAAGATTCATGTCGTCATTGACTTCGTATCCAAACGTCAGTTTTGGCTGCCATTGCGCAAATGATCGGCTGCGGTCCGGAATTCCATCGGGGTTTGTGGCGAAGGCAGGGTTAATTGGCCCAACAACACCGTTGACGATGGTATTTATATTGAGGCCAGAAGCAGTCACATTAGGTACGTTGTTGCTGACTTCTCTATCTTCATAGTCATAACGCAGTGCAAACGCCACCTCGAGTTTTTCTGACAAATCGTATTCGACTTGTCCAAAGACAGAAAACACAGAGGTATCAAAGGTGTCATCAAATAACAAGTCGGTAGGATTTGGTCCGGTTGGATCGACATAGGGTTGGCGCAAGAAACCTTGACCTTGATCGGCGCCGTAGGCAACCACTACGTCGCGCTCAATTTCAGCGAAGTAGGCACCGGCGATCCAACGAAGCTCTGCCTCATCATTATCCGAAGTGAACCGCAATTCACCGCTAAAATCGGACTGACTGCGCTCCTGATATTGAAAACCATCACATGCTGTCGGTGTATAGGGGCCATACACACCAGTGAACTCGACACCGGGAGGAAATACGCCGAAAGGTGCAAAAAACGGCCCGAATAAATCGGTTCGGTCAGCACCACCCAAGGCAGTGGGGGCATTGTTTAGCGTTTGCCTATCAATTTGGCACTGGCTAGTAAGTTCATATCCGTAAAATGACGCCGATGTACCATCGGATAATAAGAATTCTTCTAAGTCGTTGTACGCCAATACACCAGTGACATCGACGCCATCAAGATCCCAGTCTGCTTTGACTGAAAGCTCTGTTGTCTCCTGTTCATTTTCACCGGGTACATTGAAGGCGAAAACAAAGTTGTGATCATTGACGTCAGCATTAAATGAGGATGTGCCAAAGATGGATTCAAACGAAGGTAGCGCAAAGGTCGCATTAAAGTTGATGGCGCCACCGGTAACTTCACTTCTGCTCGCGCGCATGTCCAGCGTCAATGTGTCGCTGGCGTACCAGTAGATCCTGCCTTTTATTGAGGTATCTTCTAAGTAGTCAACAACATCGTCTTGACCGGTAAATATGTTTTCATAAAAGCCGTCGGTACTTGAGTCTGCAATGGTTAATCTGCCCGAGAGGTTGTCTGTCAGGCTACCGCTTACTGTGCCATTGATACGGTACGAATTGTTATTGCCGAAACCGACACGAAGTGCACCTTCTGTTTCTTCTGACGGTAATTTGGTGGTTACCAAAATTGCACCTGCGACAGCATTTCTTCCATAAAGTGCGCCTTGTGGACCTTTAAGTACTTCAATTTGGGCAACGTCGAGTAAGTCTTCGTTAAATGCATTTGGATTGGTCATCAAGACACCATCAACAACATAGGCAAAGGTCGACTCAGCATCGCGTGTTGATACTATGCCTCGAATGGTCACTTGGGTATCACCGACATTTGCTGTGTCAACGATGTTCACATTGGGAATCAGGCTAATAAAATCGCCCGTGCGTTCAATGCCGGCAGAAGCGATGTCTCGCTCGGATAAGGCTGTGACTGCGATAGGCACTTCCTGAATTGTTTCTGGACGTTTTCGCGAGATACTGATGATTTCTACCGATTCTTCGGACAAAATTTCATCGGCATCATTACTTTGCGCCAACGCATTCGTCTGAAATCCTAAACTCCCAGTACCCAGTGAAATTACAACAGCACTGCTCAATCTGCTTAGATTAAACCTTGACATCGAACTCTCCCATTAGTGTTTTTTAGTATTCATTTTTTTTAGACGTCGCCACAGTGTGGTCTGGCTCAGTCCAAGGTGCTTTGCCGTGCGCTTTTTGTCGCCATTAAATCTGTCTAGCGTTTCGAGCAGTAAATCTGTTTCCACTTGTTTTAAGAGTCCCGAATTCCCAAGCGTGGCTTGATTGGAAAATAATTCGGGGGCGATCTGAGTTAACTGCAAGGGGATCGTTGCGAACTGCTTGGAATGCTGCAAGCTGACTAAGAGGCGTTCGATGATGTTTTCAAGCTCCCTCACATTGCCTGGCCATGCGTAATTTAGGAGTGGTTCAGCAACGGAATTAATGACTTGTTCTGCGCTAAAAGGCGAGTTGAATTGTTGCAATAAACTGTGCGCTGCGTTTTGCGCAATTAACAAGGCGTCATTGCCTCTTTCGCGTAATGCCGGGACTTTTACAGAAAACACATTCAATCGATAATAGAGGTCTTCCCTAAAGCTGCCTCTTTGAACAAGCGTCTTGAGGCATTTATTGGTCGCCGCAATCAGCTTTAGATTTACTGGGATCTCTTTGTTCGCGCCTATTGGTCGGAATGATTTTTCTTGCAAAAATCGCAGTAGCTTCGCTTGTTGGTCCATCGCCAACTCGCTTATCTCATCGAGAAATAAGGCACCGCCATTTGCAGCCTCAACGAGCCCTTTTTTTCCTCCTCGTCTAGCGCCCGTAAACGCGCCATCTCGGTGTCCAAAAAGTTCTCCTTCAAACAATTCACTCGGGATGGCACTGCAATTCAATGCGACGAAATTGCCATCGTTATAAGCACATTTTTTATGTATCGCACGCGCTATAAGTTCTTTTCCTGTGCCGGTCTCACCGACAATAAGCGTATTCGAGGGAGTGGCAGCATATGCTTCAACTTGGCTTAACACTTCAAGCATTGCATCTGATTCATAAATTAGCTGAGCAGTATTCTGGTTTGTGTATTTTTTCTCGGTTTTGCCTTTTTTGGGGTAGAGTTGAAACACGAATGTTTTTTCACCGCCAACGGTCAGAATATCTCGATGAAACCACCAATCCATGCTGTTGATAAGGCACTCGCCATCAGACTGCGAAAGATTTTCCGTTGTAAACAGATTTCGCAATTCGGTATCAAACGCGTCCGTTAGGCCGAGATCACGTTTCGCCGCATGATTCAACGTCACTGAACGCCCATTCTTGTCAAACATGATAATGGGTGTTTTTGCGTCTTGAAGTAACCATTTTCCAAGCGCATGATCGACTCTCGTTATGCGTTCTGACGTGGAGATACTGATCGCTTTTTGAATAGCTTTGATGCATCCGCGCTGCGAATACAATAAAAACGCATCTTTGCCTTGTTGCGCAGCGAGACCGCACACCAGGCTTGCACTGACGAACGCTACGTTGGGCTGTTTGCTAACAATTTGAAAGTGTTCTCGTGCTTGATCCGGTGTCGAATACAAACATTCATTTATGGTCACGTTCAGATGACTTTGCAAAAGTGAGACTAGCGGGCTTTGCTGCCCGTAATGGATATAGCAGATAGAGGTGGATACTTTGCTCGCCTTGGTGACGGCTTCAATAATATCTTGCTCATCAATATCTAGAGACACAACCGGAATCGTTAGCTCGGAGGTCAAATAGGCAGCGTTCGAACCAGCGCTGATGACCACATCGGGATTGAATATGTCGATCTGTGATTGGATCTCCTGCAAACTGCCAATGATTACGTCGTAAATTTTAAATTCGGCAGTATCGACAAAGCCGTCCAAGACACTGCTCATGAGTTGACTGAATTCACGGTGTCCAAAAATGAGTATCTTTATTTTAGCAGTTTCTTTATGGTAGTTTTTCTGCATTAAACCTAATTCTTTCGTTTTGCTCATAATCCACTTGTCTGCAGCTGATTGCTGTAAACATAGTTGAATTTCTGAGAATGTCGCATTGCTTGTAATTTCTTCGCTGTCTTAGGCGATTTTGAATGCGTCATCTAACTGGGTAACTCACGATGTTTTCACTACTATTCAGAACATATGTCAACATATATGCCAGCTCGATGTTTATTTTGTATAACGCAATAAATTCAATTGTTTAGGCTTATATCTTTGCGTGGATGAGTGAACTAGATCTCGGAAAATGTATTAAATTTATTCATTTTGAAACGCTAATTTTTCAAAATGAATAAAGGCGTGGAAAGCGCGCGAGGAAGATGAAGAAAGTTCGCTGAGGGTTAACTGAGTTCTGTAAATTGTAAAATGCACCCCACTGATTCAATCAATGGGATATCTTGGATTTTCCAATTATCAATGCCTGTTCGTGTCTCTGCAACGGCGTTAGTGATGTTTTTGTGTTGCAATACGTCAATTGCCTTCTCCAAGTCCGTCACACCAAACGACAGTAGAAAAAGACCTTCGCCTTTTTCTTCCAAAATATTTGCAACAACTGAGTCTTTCGTAGTGGGTGAAACCAACACGAGATACGTTTCGCCTAATTGAAAAGATGCTGTTTGTACTTGCCGGTTTTGCAGCGCTCGTCGTTCTGGTGTTTTGTCGAGTAATTTCTCAAAAACCACGATTTTGCTCTCTAAATCCCTGACGAGAATGTTGATGTGATGGATTGTTTTAGGTGTCGACATAGTTTGCCTATCGTTAGCGGGCAACGGCTTCATTACTGTAGTCAGCGGTGAGGTAAAAATAAAGATCTGATGTAGTAAAAACGCAATTTTTACGTATTTTCAATTATTTAACAAACAATTAAAAACAAACAAATGATATTTTTGTTACACTCGCGGGCTTACTAAACTGCGTGGATCAATCCTATGTTTAATCAGTTTAATGGCGCTGAAGGCAATGTTAAAAACGATGTGTTATCTGGCATTACGGTGGCGCTTGCCTTAGTCCCAGAAGCAGTGGCGTTTGCCTTTGTCGCTGGGGTTGAGCCAATGGTTGGATTATACGCTGCTTTCATGATGGGGCTCATCACATCTGCCATAGGCGGTAGGCCGGGCATGATATCTGGTGCAACCGGTGCTATGGCTGTTGTAATGGTAAGTCTCGTAATGCAACACGGCGTGCAATACCTGTTCGCGGCCGTTTTACTGGCCGGGGTCTTACAAATATTGGCAGGTATTTTCCGTCTTGGAAAATTCATCCGGCTTGTCCCTTATCCTGTTATGCTCGGTTTTGTAAATGGTTTAGCCATCGTCATATTTCTCGCCCAATTAGGGCAATTTAAAGTCCTTAATCTCAATGGGGAACACGAGTGGATGAGCGGCTCAATGCTGTACCTAATGCTCGGGCTGGTGCTGTTGACGATGACCATTATTTACGTCTTGCCCAAACTGACTAAAGCAGTGCCTGCATCACTTGTCGCTATTGTAACCGTTACTTTGCTTGTACATGGATTAGATCTAGATGCTAGAACGGTAATTGATTTCGTCCGCGATATGGTGCCCGAGGCGCAAAAAGAGAGCGTAACCCTTGCAGGAGAATTGCCGAGTTTTGCACTTCCCGCTGTTCCCTTTACGCTCGAAACGCTTCGCATTATCCTACCCACCGCTATTATTCTTGCCTTGGTTGGATTGATTGAATCACTGCTTACCTTATCATTGATCGATGAAATGACTGACACCAGAGGCCGCGGCAACAAAGAGTGTATCGGTCAGGGTGTCGCAAATTCGGTGAACGGTGTATTTGGTGGTATGGGTGGTTGCGCAATGATCGGTCAGTCCATGATCAACATCAACAGCGGTGGACGCGGCAGATTATCGGGCATTACTGCAGCCTTGGTGCTATTGGCTTTCATTTTGTTTGCGGCACCGTTGATTGAGATGATCCCTCTAGCCGCGCTGGTAGGCGTCATGTTTGTTGTCGTTATTGGTACCTTCGAGTGGGCGAGTTTTCGAATCATCAGGGGCGTTAATAAGGAAGACGCATTTGTCTTGTTTTTAGTGACCTCAATTACGGTCATTGCAGATTTAGCCATTGCGGTTGTGGTTGGTGTAATCGTATCTGCGCTTGTGTTTGCGTGGAAACATGCAACACACATCAATGCAAAACAACACACGGACAATGATGGCTGGAAGGTTTATGATTTAGAAGGTCCTCTGTTCTTTGGCTCGGTGAGTCACTTTAAAGATATTTTCACTCCGCAGACCGATCCACAAGATGTGGTCATAGACTTTCAAGAGTCAAGGATTTGGGATTCCTCGGGCATTGATGCGCTTGATAGTTTGGCAGATAAATATCAAGCCAACGGCAAGACACTGCACATTCGGCACATTAGCCCTGAGTGTCGCCAGCTATTGAAAAAAGCAGGGAAGTATGTAGAGATAAATGTCAGTGAAGATCCAAGGTATCGCGTGGCCACGGATAAGTTAGGCTAGAAACGCAGTTTCTTAACGGCATAAAAAAACGCAGCTTATTGGCTGCGTTTTTTGTCTCTGTAGACATGTTTAGTCTTGCTTAAGTAGCCACAAAATTAAACTGATTGATTCGTCTACCGTGCGCGTGCCGCCTTGCACCACTTGATACTTACCATTCACGATAAAGTTTGGCACGCCAGTTAGGTGCTGGCGCTTTTCATTCAATTGCTTTTTATTGCGATTGAGTAGGGAGTTAACTGCAAAGCTTTTAGCATGTTTATCAAAGTCTTCCGCACTCACGCCATTTACAACAAACAAATTGCGAAAGTCCTCTATTTTTGAAATGTTACGCGCTTGGCCTTGTACGTGAATGTAATTGAAGATAGCGTCGATGAGCTTCTCTTCTTCACCCAACTGTTTACCTATCATCATCGATTTCGTTGCCATTTCCTGGATCGCAGGGCTCGTGGCAGACAGAAAGTTCACATGTACTTTGTTAAATGACGTGCCCTCTGGCAATTGTTTTTTAATTTCCGCGACCAATGGTTGCGTTCTAAAGCAGACCGGGCACCAGAACGAAAAGAACTCTTTTACTTCAGGTTTGGCTGTGCGCTCGTCAGCTATGACATTATAGTGGACACCTTCCTGCCATAGCTTCACCTGACCAAACACCTGTAGGGGTACTAAAAAGGTCAACACAATACCAATTACAACTTTCTTCATAACATTCCTAATTTCGTTGTTTAAAGGAACCGGTGCTTGCCGGCTGCTTATTCTTCAATTATTGCTGTCAATTATTGCATCTTTTAATTATGAACAATCTGTACATATTTAGTTCATAAAACGCGCTGCCACTTAACTTGTCGACAGTTTATACCTAAACTTCATTAAAAAGTATAACTTGCTCCGACTTGGATGGAAATTCCACCGCCTTGAAAGCCAATTACGTCTTCAAATGAGCTGTCGAATAAATTATTCACCTTTGCATTCAAGGTCAAAGCATCGGTGTAAAGATAGCGATAGTTCACATTGACCAACCAATAGCTGTCGAGTTTAAGTGTTCGCGGCGTTGGTGGTTCACTTGGAAAGAATCGGTCAGAACGCGACCCCGTGTAATCGGCTTGTACATAGATATTCTGAAAGCTGTCCAGTGCATAGTTAACTGAAAAACTCGCGGCATGTTCAGCGCGGCGAAGCTCGTCTACGTTATTCTCGCTTGCATCTAAATAAGCATAACTGGCTTGCCAACTTAGGTTTCCTTGTTCGCCGGATACGACAAGCTCTACACCTTGTTGCTCACTGGTAACCTCTGCATTGTCTGCAGTAAAGCCAAAGGTTTCCGGAATAAAAACAAACCCCAGAATTTCGTCTTCCAGCTTGGTATCAAAATACGAAATCTCAACATCCAGATTTGCTAAAGCGATTTTAGCGCCAATTTCACTGCTAAACGATACCTCTGGTTCCAGATCAGGATTACCTGTGAACGTATTCGGAGAGAAACCAAATCTTTCGGTGAAGCTTGGGTTTTTGATGGCTTTTCCTCTGCTAATAAACGCAGTGATGGTGTCGTTAATTTGCCATTGAGCGGCAAGTCTAAAGCTAGATGCATTATCAAAATCATCATTGTTGTCATAACGATAATTCGCATTAAAGGTGACATCTTCTGACGATGGAAAACCAAAAATGCTATCAAACAAGAACGCATCGGTTGACGTTGATTGTGTTTGATTAGGATCGCCAAAAGCTGATGCTACGCCCGTTTGTTTTAAGTCTTCCTCAATACGCTCATAGCTTAAATTAATTTGACTCAATGGATTAATAACGAATTGGTTGTTCCACACTATCCGTAATTTCTCACCGGTAGAGGATGTGTCCGCATTTGGAAAGGTGAGATTGAGGTTTTCGTTGTCTGTGTATTGCAATATGACATATTGCGAATACATGCTCTTTTCAGGTTGGAATGCCCAGTCTATCGATGCCGTGAGACGAGAGCCTTCTGTTTCAAAGTTCTGGTCCGTGGGCAAACCTGTCGTAAAGTTAGTCCCATCAAATTCGTTGCGATAGTCTAGGTAGTTTATTGTTGCGTTTATCGTATTGGTCTTATCAACAACATAGGAAAGTTTGCCAAATATATTCGAGTTTCGATAACCGTCATCCTCTCCGCCGCCTCTCGCGATGTTTTCTCCGTTTGTGGAGAGATGGCTAGCGCCAACATTTAAATCCAAATCATCACTGCTAAACGCATAGAAACCATTGGCAGATAGGGTTGAATGATTGCCCACACGCAATCCTATGTTAGCGCTTTGCTGTTGTTTGCCGGGTTGTCTGGTCACAATATTAATGATGCCGGATACTGCGGCACTGCCCCATAAGGCACTTTGTGGCCCTTTTAAGACCTCAATTCTCTCGACATTGTCAGTCAGTAGGTGTGCAAAATTGGTGACACCTCCTAGTGCTGAATCATTTATTTCAACACCGTCAACCGTGACTAACACGTGATTGCTTTCACTTCCGCGAAATCGGATTTCAGTAAGAGAGCCAATGGGACCCGAAGCCGATATATTAGTGCTTGGCATGCTGCGCAATAATTCGC
>JBCDMA010000052.1:0-16312 GCA_038744645.1 Pseudomonadota bacterium
CACTGCGTTCCATCAAAAAGAGCAAGTGCTGAACCAAAAACTGGAATTGCTACAAGCCGCAGAAGTGAATGATAAAACGGCAATCGGTGCACTCAAGGAGAAAGTGGCTTCGCTTGAAGACATCAAAGATGAAAAGCAGCAACTACAAACAAACTATGAACGACTGTCATTAAAAAACAGCGAGTTAAATGCAGAAATGTCTGCGCTTAAACAAGGCATGATTACAGAGCGCAATCATACACAAGAAAAATTAGCGATACTTGAACAGGCCGAAAAAAGATTGGGTACAGAGTTTGAAAATATCGCCAATAAAATCTTTGAGCAAAAATCAGAGAAGTTCACTAAGACCAGCGAAACCGGCCTGAACCACATCCTTTCGCCGCTAAAAACACAGCTAAATGAATTCAAAAAGCAAGTCAACGAACACTATGTGAGTGAAGGTAAAGAAAGGGCGTCATTACGCACCGAAATTCATAGTCTGAAAGTCCTTAATCAGCGCATTACAGAGGAAGCTGAAGCACTGACTCAAGCCTTGAAAGGCGACACAAAAGCACAAGGTAATTGGGGGGAAATCGTATTGGAACGCTTGCTAGAAGAATCTGGTCTGCGCAAAGGCTTCGAATACGATGTACAAGTGAGTGCAAGGAATGAAGAAGGAAAGCGGTTTTACCCGGATGTCATTGTGCATTTGCCAAACAAAAAAGACGTTGTCATTGATTCAAAGGTTTCATTAGTGGCGTATGAAAAGCTAAACAGAACCGATAATTCTGATGAACAAAAGATAGCGTTAAAACAACACATAGCATCAATGAAAACCCATATCAAAGGATTGAGCAAGAAGGACTATCAAGCGCTTGAAAATATTCGCACACTTGATTACGTATTGATGTTTGTTCCAATAGAAGCGGCTTTCATTCTCGCGGTTGAGGAGGAACCCGATCTAATCAAACTCGCACTTGAAAACCAAATAATGATTGTCAGTCCCACCAATTTGCTTGTCGCACTGAGAACTATCCACAATATCTGGCAATATGAGTATCAGCATGAAAACGCGGCGAAAATAGCTGATCAAGCAAAGAAGCTCTACGATAAATTTGTTGGTTTTATTACGGACATGGAAAAGGTGAGTAAACAATTAGAGCTTGCATCCACATCTCACGAATCAGCGATGAACAAGCTCCACTCGGGGCGCGGTAACATCGTGCGTCAGCTAGAAAATTTCAAGACATTGGGCGTCAATCCCAACAAGTCGATCGACAGCAAGTACGTTGACGATCACGAGCAATAGCCTTGACGATAGTGCGATGCCGCCGATGCAACTCAACTCTTAAATTCAACGCGGCGTTTTTGACAGTTGTACAGAATAAGGTTTTTTTCGTCTATCGATGATGCGGACCAGCTTATGATTTCATCAAGCGTTCTATAACATCCCAAGCAGATATCATTTTCATTAAGAGAGCAAATGCGAACACAAGGTGAGGGTATTTTATTCTCGTTGCTGTCAGTGTTGAGGTTAGGATCTATGCTCATTGTTCACCTATGAATGTGGTTATTCAGTCCCTCGAACTGTCACCAATCAACAAGAAAAACCGATGTCTGTTGATCTGTTTACAAATCCTTACGATGTTTCTCTCAATTTAGGTTCACAAAAAATTTCGTAGTATTTTCTTATTCTGCATAGGGCAATCGGAATGACTGTTTGAGGTAGATGTTTTTAACCGCTAGGAGATGTCTGAAATGAAAAATAAAAAACTTGACGTAGTAGAAATAAAACTTTGTTTTTATTGATAATTATCGCGTTGTTGAGCGCAGTTGTCACTCGAGTAAGATAGCGTGGACGTCCTTTAATGCATTGCTGAAATAGTCTTCTTCCTGCGTGGATACACTCAATATGAGACCACCTTGTATCGCTCGCACTGCGTGTGCTGCCTTGTCTTTAGCGTCCTTTATTTGATACACCTTTAAATAATCTTCAAACAGTTGTATCCACACGCGCATGACGCGCGCCACTTCATCTGACACAGTCTGCGGACAGTCCTGAAAACTGAGAACGCCCAATAAGCAGCCAAGCCGACCTCCTTGGTAGTATTCAAGTAGTTTTTTCAAAAACGCATCGACGCTTTGCTGACGTTTTTCGGGCGATACAAATAACGGTTGCATTAATTCGCGCTGTAACAAATCTTCCACCCAATGCAAAACGGCTAAGGCCATCTCTTGCTTTCCATCGGGAAAGTGATGATAAAGGCTGGATTTACCCAAATTTGTGCTTTCAGAAAGCATTTGCATCGATGCAGCACTATAACCAACGCGCCGAAATACAATCGCAATTGCTTCGATGGCTTTTAACTTCGACGCTGACAGTGCCGTACTCATGCTTCTAGTATCAACATATATGTTCTTAAAAACAGTTTACTACTACCGTTACAAAAGTCATCCCTTAGTAGGATTTTGCATTTTTATGTGTTTCGCAATCTTGATCTAAATTGAATACCGCATAATACTATACCGAACGATCGGTACAATCAAAAAAAGGTGTTCAACATGTCAATCAAACTCTATGATCTAGAACTTTCAGGTAATTGTTACAAAATCCGCTTATTCTTATCGTTAATCGAAAAAAGCTACGAACTAGTGCCGGTTGATTTTTTGGCTGGTGAACATAAAAAACCACCACTGAGTGACATAAACCCCTTTGGTGAAATACCGATTCTTAAAGACGGTGACCTCGTATTAAGGGATTCTCAAGCTATCTTAGTGTATCTTGCACGGCAATATGCGTCTGAAGAATGGCTACCAACAGATGCGGCTGCAATGGCTGATGTTATGCAGTGGCTGATGGTGGCTGAAAACGAAGTGGCCAGAGGGCCAAATGATGCAAGGTTGCACGATAAATTTGGCTATCAACTTGATCACCAGCTTGCCGTGGATAAATCAACGCGTATCTTGGATTTGATTGACCTGCATTTGAATGAGCATGAATGGCTAGCACTTGAAAGACCAACGATAGCCGACATTGCATGCTTTCCATACATTGCGCTAGGGCACGAGGGTGGAGCGGGCATTGGCGACAGACAGCATATTGTTAATTGGTGCAATAGAATAAAGGCGTTGCCAAACTTCATTTCAATGCCGGATTTAGCTTAATTCTGCGGATTCACTGCTAAGCCTACATAGACGTAGGCTTTTTTGATCTTAGCCAAAATTAGCAGTTTGACTGTGCCTTAATGATAGTGCATCTATGTATGCTGTGATCATGTGAATTGTATTGTTTACACGAGCTATTTTCCTATCCGCTCACTATTAGAGATTTTACTCCTAACAAGATTTATTATCCGGTCATTCGCTACTTCTACGTGAATGAAAATGTCTCAGGTGCCATATAGACGCTGTGATTCTGCTGTTTCGCACGCGGTGAAAATGCTGTTTTTTTTCTTATTGTTAGGTTGCAGTACGTTTTCCATAGCAGATTCTGGCGAGGAATGCGTCATTGTTCATCCAGGTCCATTTAACAAAGATGATACGCGGCATACCTTTCCTGTCATGCTCTTAGCGTTGCTATTGGAATCTACCGAGCAGGAATTTGGCCGCTGTGATCATCAACCCTTTGGTTACATACCGCAAAAAAGACAAGCTGAAATGCTGAGCAATGACGCGGAAATCGATATTGCCTGGCTCCCAGTTTCGAATGACTACAACGATAGGTTGCGACCTATTCCCGTGCCGATCCGCAAAGGCCTTTTAGGTTGGCGTTTGTTGATGACGCATTCATCAAATAAAGAGGCACACAAAGCACACATCAATGCAGTGAACATCGCTCAACGCAGAGTGATTGAGATCCCTAACCCTTATTTATCCAGCAATGTACCAGTAGATGATCCCGATTTATGGTTTAAGTTGAATCCAAGAACAATAGAGATGATTGACAATTAACCGACAAGTTTAATCACGTCTTTTTGAATTATTATTTTGTTTGCTTTATACAATGCGCCCAATGCTTTTTTATATGCGCCTTTGCTGGTTTTGAACCGCTGATAGATAAGTTCAGGAGAGCTTTTATCCGTCAAACTTGAGATGCCACCGTGCGCTTGCAAATCCTCAACAATTAAATCTGCTAATGCTGTTCTTTCTTTTTTGTTGTGCTGCTGCAGGGTTAAATCGACTTTACCATCGGCGCGAATGTGTTTTACATAACCTGTCACTGATTGTCCGATCCGCAATTGCGTCGGAAGTTCGTTGTGATAGAGCATACCATTATGGTAAGACGTATTGTCTTGACATGCGTTTTTATCAATTTGGCTGGTGAATAGTGCCTTGCAACCCAATGGGGTCTTTGCATAAACCAGGAGTTCAACAGGTTGATTATTGTCCCAGCTAGAAGGAAGCAATTCGAAATAGGATTCTATTTTGGCATCGGCGATGAGTTGATTGTATTTAGTATCTTCGATGAGTCTCACTACGACGGGGTTTTTTTCTTCAATGTGTTTATGCATTAGCCGCGCGGGAAGAAACAAATCTGGCTTTAATCCCCAGTCTAAAAATGCGCCAGCGTTTACCATAGACAAGACGTGTAAACTGGCAAAGGTATCTCGTGTAATGTTCGGCGCAGTGAGTGTACCTTCCAATACATTGTCTTGATTGCAATAGACAAACGCACGTATAGTTTCACCAACGGCGAATTGCTCTTGTTGATAGGGAATGAACACCGGAGTTTCATCGTTATCGACTGCGGTTAGTCCCATAGGCAATTGCTCAATGATGCGCAGCGAATTGAACTGGCCGAGGACTATCATAGAGGCAAACTCATGTTAAAATTAAAGATGGTCAACGTCGCTTGTGTTAATGAATGAAGGCACCGTAGTATAGCAGTCTCTTGTGTCGACAAGTAGGTTGTAATGGATACAGGACGTTGTAAAAACAAAAACTGAAGAATAACAATTTAGTAAAGTGTGTAGTGCGATGAAGTTAAATGCAGATCTAGGCGAGAGTTACGGTTACTGGCAGTTTGATGCAGATACAAATGTAATGCCATACATCGATATGGCAAATATCGCGTGCGGCTATCATGCTGGCGATGCCAATTCGATGCATGCGGCAATATCACTTGCGAAGAAGTACGGTGTTGATATTGGTGCTCATCCCTCTTACCCAGATTTGCAGGGATTTGGCAGGCGAAGTATGCGTATACCTCGGCCTGAATTGACGAATATGATCCATGCACAAATTGCGATGCTAGAGGGAATGGCGAAGTGTCAGCAATCCGCGTTGAGCTATATCAAACCGCACGGTGCGCTCTACAATGATATGATGAAAAATCAGCATATTTTTGAAGATGTCATTCATGCACTCAGCGCATATCACACAAATTATCCAGTGGTGATTCAAGCTTTACCCGACAATCAATTACATCATAGCATTGCATCGGATAGCGATATCGACGTCATGTTTGAAGCATTTTGTGATAGGGCCTATGACGCGTCAGGCTATTTAGTGTCTAGGGAAGTGAAAGGTGCGGTACTCGATCATGAACAGAGTGTGAATCAAGCACTCTCAATCATCGAGCATGGCTTGATACAGTCAATAGATGGAAAGGATATCACAGTCAAAGCGGATACGCTTTGTGTACACGGTGATAACCCACAGGCGTTAGCCATAACAAAAGCGCTTCGGTCATTCATTGATAATGGGCATTAAACTGACTTTTTCGCCCGTAGGTGAAAGTGCTATTTTTGTTGAAATCCCCGCTGATTATTTGCAATCACTTGTAACGCGTAACCAACTCATATCAGATATTACAAGGGGTTTACTGATTTCTTCTCCCGAATGGTTGATTGACGCAGTGCCGTCGTTTGACACCCTATTAGTTAACTTCGATGGCCAAAAAATAGACCGGTATTCCGTTGTCTCTCAATTGAAATCGCTATTGACGCCACTTGAAGACAAACCTTTAGCGCAAGCAAAAACTGAACAACATAAGATCCCTGTTTTTTTTGGTAATCCATCTGATCAACACCCTTTGGATCTCAACGAGATCACTACACACAAAAAGATAACAGTAGATCGATTTGTCAGTAAGTACTGCGAGACTGAATACCGAATTTACGCCATTGGTTTCCTCCCTAATTTTGCCTATTCAGGCGAATTGCATGTTGACTTATCTATGCCACGATTATCGTCACCGCGACGTTTTGTCCCGAAAGGTGCTGTTGCAATAGCAGATAGGCAAACTGCTGTATATCCGGAAAATTCCGCCGGCGGTTGGCGTATTTTGGGTTACACCCCGTCGGTAAAACAATTTGGCGCGGCTATCCGCTTTTCAGTTGGCGATACCTTATCATTTTATCCAATATCGCTTGAGACGTATTTGGTGACGATTGAGCAGCACGATGACTGACAATACGCTTATCACGGTAAATGACCTGTCAGGATTTGCGCATTTGGTCGACGGGGGAAGAATCGGAGGGCAACATATTGGGTATGCACAATCCGGTGCTGCCGATTGGATCAGTTTCCAACTCGCAAATGCATTGGTCAGTAATCCGCTGAATGCACCCGCCATTGAGATCATGTTGGGTAATCTCGCATTTGTTGCAGATACTGAGTTAACACTCGCTATTGCCTGTATTTTAAAATCATCATCGCAGCAACTTGTGTGTCGAATCGATGGAGAGATATTTTCAGCGAATCAAAGCATCACCGTGAGAAAAGGGCAGTACGTCGAAATTCGACCAAAAGTTGCGATGAACTATATTTATGTCGCGATTGCCGCAAAACTCGATGCACCGACACACCTTGAAAGCGTTTGCACGGTGTCGAGAGAACAAAGTGTACAGCACAACAACATGTTATCCGTGGGCAAATCAATCACTGGGCATGTTATAGATAGGCCTCCCATCCTAGCTCCTATTAAAGATGCAGCTAAACAAATAGCGACACTCCAAGATTATGTTGATATGGAGTCGGATGCATTGTTTTTTCACTACTGTTATCAACACAGTGATTTTTCTTTCATGCAAAAACATCGGTTTCAAAATGCGACTTATCAGATAGGAAAAGAGGCAGGCAAGATGGGAATCAAGCTAAAGGGGCCGTTGATTGCAACTGAGCGACGTGCACTGCTTTCCGAAGGGATATGCTTAGGCGCGATTCAAATAAGCGCAAAAGGCCAACCCATGGTGTTGCTCAATGATCGTCAGACAATTGGGGGATATCCAAAAATAGGTGTGCTGGGCAGCGTGGACTGCGCAAAAATTGCACAGAAAGGTATCAATCATTCGGTTGTCTTTCAGTCAACCGATGTTGACGCCTTGCGGACAAGACGCCTATTTACCGATAGGCTTATCAATGCGGTCAAAGGTATAATATAGTCTCAGTCGTAACGACTCGGTTGGTGAGACACGCAACATCATCGGATGAAAAGAGAAATACAAAATGTCGAAAGTTTATTTGAATGGCCAGTTCGTTAATGAGGAAGATGCAACAATATCGCCAATGGACAGAGGTTTTCTCTTTGGTGATGGCATTTATGAAGTGATCCCATGCTTCAGCAACAAGCCCGTGGGTCTTTCACTGCACCTTAGTCGCATGAAGACCGGACTGACTGAACTGCAAATAAATTATCCAGTCGACGTAGAAAGATGGGCCAGCATCATTGATACGCTGCTTAGCGCCATGCCAGATGATGCTAACGCCATATACATACATGTCAGTAGAGGTGCCGACATTAAACGGTTCCACGCTTACCCGAATGATATTGAACCTACCGTGTTTGCCTATGCGTTTCCCATTGCGAAGGAACAACCGCTGGATGTTAGCAAGGTCAAAACCTATCGCGTAAAAACCGACTTAGACCTCAGATGGCAACGCTGTCATATCAAATCCACGTCACTGCTTGGCAATGTTATGCACTTTCAATCGGGGCAGATTGAAGGTTTAGACGAAGTGATTTTGTACAACGAAAAGGGTGAACTAACAGAAGCTTCTGCGTGCAATGTTTTCGTCATTAAAAATGGCATAATCAGCACGCCGCCTTTAGATAATCATATCTTGCCCGGGATCACGAGACGAATCATCATTGATGCGCTTTCCAATAGACGAGGTATAACCGTAGAAGAAAGGGCCATAAATCGATCTGAGCTTGTCGATGCAGATGAGGTTTGGATTTCATCATCAAGTAAAGAGATAGCACCAGTGGTAGAGATCGATGGTAATCCAGTAGGTAGCGGCAAGCCTGGCGCAGTATGGTTAGATGCTCAAACGGCCTACAACGAATATAAGTTTTCGGCTTGATTATTTTGTGAGGATGTTCGTAGTATTCGGTCGGAATGACGTTAGACTATCGGTAATCGATAGTCTACGTTTTTGCTTCACATTTATCGTCAGTGCAATCACCGTAGAGGTATAGGCTATGATGGGTAAGCTTCATTTTATTCTCTTCAGCGACATGCGCTTGACGGTTTTCTATAACATTGTCTTCGAATTCAACGACCTTGCCGCATTGTAGACACACCAAATGGTCGTGATGTGCTTTATGGCTAATTTCAAAAACGGATTTGCCGCCTTCAAAATGATGTCGATTAAGAATTCCGGCGTCGTCGAATTGATTTAGAACTCTGTAAACGGTTGCCAAACCAATATCTTCGTTCATGTCTATAAGCTTTTTATAGACGTCTTCGGCGCTTATATGTTGGTTTTCGGGTGCTTGAAGGATTTCCAATATTTTTAGGCGCGGGAGCGTTACTTTCAGCCCTGCTCTTTTTAATTCTTTATTTTGATCCATGTTTAACTCACTTATACTCATTGCTTATTATTATAGGTAAGAAAAAACCGTTTGGCACGCATAGATATTAAAATAGTGTTAAAAACATTAAAATAAAACACCATAGACATGCGTATCACACGATACATGCGAATAACAATTCTTATATGAAAAATCTACAAAAACGATAGAGAAAAAAATTTGTTCTCGTTAGCTCAGCTCATCCAAGCACATTTCTTCTTTTAGCTGCGCACACCATTTTACAACGCGCTGTTCAGTCAACTCAGGCTGTCTGTCTTCGTCTATCCCCAAGCCGACAAAATGATCATCATCTGCCATACCTTTAGACGCTTCAAAATCATAGCCTTCTGTAGACCAATGGCCAATGATAATAGCACCTTTAGGTTCGACAATATCTCTGATCATACCCATTGCATCCAGGAAGTATTCTGCGTAATCCTCTTGGTCACCGCAACCGAAAATAGCAACCAATTTGTCTTGAAAGTCGATCTCTTCAAGGTCTGGGAAAAAGTCATCCCAATCACACTGCGCTTCTCCGTAGTACCAAGTGGGGATGCCAAACAGGAGCAAATCAAATTCAGCAATTTGTTCCTTGGTACTTTTGGCGATGTCGTGAACATCAATCAACTGCTTACCTAATTCCTTCTGGATCATCTTAGCGACGTGCTCCGTATTGCCCGTGTCACTGCCGAAGAATAAACCAACACTTGCCATAAGTTTTTTACCTCTGAAATCTTAAAATTAAATGCCGTATACCAGCTTTATAATGCCTTTTATTGCAAATCCCAGTGCGCCTAGTCCTAATACGCCAAATGCAACCAATTTACCGTAAATTGGGACGTCATTCTTTTTCATGACATCGTTGACTGCGAAGAACATGAGCATAAACAGGACGACGAGTGAAACGTCCAATGCGATTGACTCAACTATTTGATACGTCTCAGGTGACACCAAAACATCCTACACGCAAAATTTGCGAAAATCCTACCATATATCTTGTCTGCTTTAGATAAAATGTAGGCACTCGCATTAAAAACCGACTAATTGCTGTAAATGGGTAAATATTTAGTTAATAAAGCGTTAACCGTCTGGGGTTTTTGTGAGTGCAGCCAGTGACCTGCGTTAACAACCTTAGCTGTTGCATTTGGGAATTGATGTACAATTTTAGGCTGATGCTCGGCTAGAATATAGTCAGACTGACTGCCCTTTATAAAAAGGGTATCTCCAGTATACATTACGTCCGAATACGGCCAATCACTGAGCTTTGGATAGTCGTTGATGACCAAATCCAGATTAAATCGCCAGTGCCATTGGCGGTTTTCATCTTGATATAAACTTTTCAGCAAGAATGATTGTGTGCCGTTGTCATGAATGTGCTTAGATAATTCACGATGCGCATCTTTGCGCGAACCGATACTGGTTAGATCAACGGAAGTTAATCCTGCAATCACGTTTTCATGGCGAGGATCATATTGCACGGGGGCAATGTCCATTATCACCAGTTGTTCAATAAGATCGGGTGCGCGTGATGCGATAACCATACTGACTTTGCCACCCAGAGAGTGACCCACCAAAACAAGGCGCGTGACATTAAGTTTGACTAGCTGGTCTAATATCGCCGTTGCGTAGGCGTCAAAACTGAACGTTTGTGACCGGTATGATTTGCCGTGATCAGGCAAATCTATGCTGATAACGCGATAGTCTTTTTCGAAATGGCGTCGCATCACGGCGAGGTTGTCTAAGCTGCCAAACAATCCATGAATAAGCACCAGGGTGGGCGCATCTTCATTTAAATTGTCCGGTTGGTGTACTTCAAAGTTTACAACATTCATATTTACATATTGGGGTAGTTGGGTCCGCCGCCGCCTTCTGGTGTGACCCAATTGATATTCTGACTGGGCTCTTTAATATCACATGTCTTGCAGTGAATACAGTTTTGCGCGTTTATCTGGAATTGAAACTCATCGTTTTCTTCGACGATTTCATACACGCCCGCTGGGCAATAGCGCTGCGCTGGCTCTTCGTATTTTTCTAAGTTCACTTTAATCGGTAAGCCAGGGTCAAGTAAATGCAAGTGAACAGGCTGGTCTTCTTCGTGATTGGTGTTTGAAATAAACACGGATGAGAGCTTATCAAAACTTAATTTATTGTCAGGTTTCGGGTAATCGATTTTTACTGCTTCCGAGACAGTGTGCATTCCGTCGTGATCTTGCTTTGTATCTCTGAAATCCAATGGCAATTTACCACCAAAAAAGTTTTGGTCCAGGGTGTTATATGCACCGCCCCAAAAGTTTCCGAATTTATGTATTGCGGCGCCAAAGTTACGCGAGCGGTAGAGCTCGTCATACACCCAAGAGGATTCAAACGCGGCATTGTATTTCACAGGATCAACTCCCAATTGATCGGAAGTAATATAATCGAAGATGACTTCAGCGCCGATCATGCCGGATTTCATCGCCGTGTGATTGCCTTTGATTTTAGAAATGTTAAGCGTGCCAGCATTACATCCCACGATCAAGCCGCCAGGAAACGTCATTTTGGGAAGGGAATTAAATCCGCCTTTGGTAATTGCACGGGCACCATAAGTCACGCGCGTGCCGTCTTTAAGCATTGCGGCAATCAGTGGATGGTGTTTCAGTCGTTGAAATTCGTCAAATGGACTGAGGTGCGGATTGGTATAATTTAAATCGACAATTAACCCGATGAACACCTGATTATCTTCCGCGTGATAAATATAGCTGCCACCTGTTGCATCATTGAGCGGCCATCCCGCGGTGTGCACCGTCAGCCCTAATTCGTGTTGTTCGGCGGGGATGTCCCAGATTTCTTTAAAACCAATGGCATAGTGTTGCGGATCGCTATCTTTGTCTAATTCAAAGTGATTTATTAACTGCTTGCCCAGGTGGCCGCGACAGCCTTCGGCAAACACGGTGTAATTACCCTTTAGCAGCATCCCTGGAATGTAGTCGGGTTTTTCTTCACCATTGGCTTTGCGTCCCATCTCACCGGTGATCACGCCACCGACACTGCCATCATCATTGAAGTGTACTTCTGCTGCGGTGAATCCAGGATATATTTCTACACCAAGGCCTTCTGCTTGCTCAGCCAACCAGCGACATAAGTTGGCAATGCTGACAATATAATTACCATCGTTATGCATCGATTTTGGTGTCATGAAGTTGGGCAGTTTGATGGCTTTCTCTGCGCTATTGAGTAGGTAAATAGCATCTTTTGTTACTTTTGTTTTTAGTGGTGCGCCCAAGTCTTTCCAATTGGGCAGTAATTCATCCAACGCACGCGTTTCGAATACGGCACCTGACAGAATATGAGCGCCAATCTCTGAGCCTTTTTCTAGCACGCAGACATTGATTTCGGTATTACTTTGTTGCGCGAGTTGTTTTAATTTGATTGCCATCGATAGACCGCTTGGCCCACCGCCGATGATGACCACATCAAATTCCATTACTTCGCGTTCCATAAGACTCTCCCAGGGTTGATTCGCATCGCTATTGCCATGCAAAAAAAACGGTTATCAAAAAAGACAGAACACAAAAAAATCGTCATATTTAGGTTGTAAACTAAAGGTAAAGTAGGTTGACGTTTACGTCAACTCTAGCTAGATTTCATTCGTAATAAACGCAAAACACATTGCGTATTGAGCGTAAAATTAAGAGGTATGTATGAAAGTATTAGTACCTGTAAAAAGGGTAATCGATTACAACGTTAAAGTGCGTGTTAAACCCGACAATAGCGGCGTAGACCTGAATAATGTCAAGATGGCAATCAATCCATTTTGCGAAATCGCAGTTGAAGAAGCTGTCCGATTAAAAGAAAAAGGTACCGTCACAGAGATTGTGATTGTGTCGATCGGCGACAAAGCCAGTCAGGAACAGATACGAACGGCGTTGGCATTGGGTGGCGATCGCGGCATTCATATTCAGACAGACCAAGTGCTGGATTCTTTGCAAATTGCTAAGTTGCTGAAAGTTGTCGTTGAAAAAGAAACACCTGACCTTGTAATGTTGGGTAAACAAGCCATCGATTCGGATAACAATCAAACAGGGCAAATGCTTGCAGCACTCACCAGTATGCCGCAAGGTACTTTCGCTTCAAAGGTTGATGTTGAAGACGGTAGCGTAAACGTGACAAGAGAAGTTGATGGTGGTCTTCAAACCGTGTCACTTGATTTGCCAGCGATAGTTACTGCAGACTTGCGATTGAACGAGCCAAGATACGCATCTCTTCCCAATATCATGAAAGCAAAACGCAAACCCATTGAAACACTTGCAGCAGCCGAGCTTGACGTTAATTTGCAGTCCAAGGTCAAAACCTTAAAGGTCGTCGCTCCTCCAGAGCGTCAAGGCGGCGTCAAAGTCGGTTCTGTGGATGAATTGGTTGAAAAACTCAAAAATGAAGCAAAGGTGATTTCATGAGTATTTTGGTATATGCAGAACACGACAACAAGACATTAAAACCAGAGACGAATAAGCTGATCACTGCTGCTAGCGCTATTGGCGATGATATCACTGTGCTTGTCGCCGGTGCAGATTGCGATAGCGTTGCTCAGTCTGCGGCAACACTTTCTAAGGTATCGAAAGTGTTGGTTGCTGATAGCGATGTTTATCAACATCAACTGCCCGAAGTTGTAGCGGATCTGGTTCTGTCTTTAGCAAGTGATTACACCCACATTATGTCAGTAGCGACAACGACGGGTAAGAACTTTATGCCGAGAGTGGCAGCACTTCTCGATGTTGCACAGATATCCGACATCATAGCAGTCGAATCATCAGACACCTTTGTGCGGCCTATATATGCAGGTTCTGCTATCGCAACTGTGCAAAGTGAGGATATCACCAAAGTCATTACGGTGAGGGCAGCATCCTTTGATGCGATAGCCAATGATGGAAGCGCGCCCATTGAAGCCATCGAAGCGGCCGGAACCTTTGAAAAAGCACGTTTTGTCAGCGTCGAATTGACCGAATCAGAACGACCAGAATTGACGGCCGCGAATGTCATTATTTCAGGCGGTCGCGGAATGCAAAATGGCGAGAATTTCTCCATGCTAGATGGCATTGCTGACAAACTAGGGGCTGCTATTGGCGCATCAAGAGCGGCTGTAGACGCTGGATTTGTGCCTAACGATATGCAAATAGGGCAAACGGGTAAAATTGTTGCACCGCAATTGTATATCGCTGTTGGGATCTCCGGGGCAATTCAGCATCTGGCTGGAATGAAAGATTCAAAGGTGATTGTCGCGATCAACAAAGATGAAGAAGCCCCTATCTTTCAAGTCGCTGATTACGGTCTTGTGGCGGATTTATTCACCGTGCTACCAGAGCTAGAGAATCAGCTTTGATACTATGAATGCATCCGAAGAAAACAATGAAACACCGGCGCCGTTTAAACTGCCTGCCAATGTTCGCGTATTGATATTTTTAGTGAGTTTACCGGGTTTCGCCTTATTGGGGATGATGATTTACCGGTTTATCAGAGATGGACTGCAAGCCGATTTATCTTGGTTTGCGCTGATTTACGGCGCAATCAGCTGCCTATTGGCAAGAGTGGTTATTAAGGGGCATTGGTAGCATAAATATTTGTTATCTTTCCCTCTCCCTACGAATCTTTGATCCTGCTCTATATTTCGATCCTTTCATGTTCATTCAAACGATAGGTTGCAGGAACAAAGAAGGGTTAAAAATGTGGAGAATTTATTCTTAATTGAAAGATGTCTGGCTAGTTATTGACGGGATGTTAGTTGCACACTTTCTGCCCTGTAGATTTTCTGTTACTCGGAAACAAGAATAATTCCGCCGGTCCATTTTGAGTTCACCTAAATCACTTTTTTACTTGCTTAAAACTACTAATATTTGGTAGTTTGCGGATAGTAGTGTTTTTTAAAAAGGGTGCATCATGCCAACTACGAGTATAGATTTAGGTGAGCATTTCACAGGATTTGTCAGCCATTTGAAGAAAACAGGCCGTTACCGGAACGCCAGTGAAGCAGTCAGGGCAGGGCTTCGATTACTTGAAGAGCAAGAGACTGAATACCAGACCAAACTTGAGGTTTTGCGCCAAGCGTTAGAGGAGGGTGAAAAGAGCGGAGAAAGTAAATCAACGCATGCTGAAATCATCGCCCAAGCGAAAGCGGAGCTAGATGCCGAGTAAATACACTTATTCTAAACGCGCCGAACAAGACGTTAGTAATATCTATATCACGACCGCGAAAAAATGGGGGTTGCTCAAGCTGATAAATATGATGGTGGGCTATAGAATGCAGTGAACTTGATCTCTGATAATCCTAAAATAGGGCGCAAGTGCGAACATATAACAGTATGATATCATCATTTTGAAAATAAGCATTACACCGTTTTCTATCGCATTCGACAGAGTGATGTTTTCATCATTCGTATCTTACATGAAAAAATAGATGTAGAAAGGCACCTCAAATGAAGAGGGCTTCATCTATGCCAACGGGTTGCAGTATTTTATTTTTTCTAAATTTATCTTATTCACTAAAGCATGGGTTTCGTATTCACGTTTTCTAGGTTTCGAGCTTGCGAGTTGGTGTTTATTGTCTCAAGTTTGAGATTATCATTCCTAATATTGCATATTTTTTTATATTTAAAAACAATCATACTGAGTACCATCATTTAACAACAATGTTGGAACCAAAAAATGCACTACTCATCACCTCAACCAAGTAACTTTGTAAACAATGGAAAAGGATTTGTTGTCAATAAACTCGATTTTGATGCCTTGTTTGACGTCAGCAGTCCGATATTCGCCCTTGATCACTTTTTGATGAGCGAACCCACTTTCCCACCGCATCCACATGCTGGGTTTTCAGCCGTCACTTATGTGTTGCCGTCGTCTAACAACAGTATTCTAAATAGAGACAGCCATGGCCATGAAGCAATAGTGCGCCCTGGTGACCTTGCATGGACACTTGCAGGGCGCGGTGTGAAGCATGAAGAGGTGCCGTTGCAACGCGGTGTCAATGTCGAAGGCATTCAGCTTTTTGTGAAGCTTTCGCCTGAAAATGAGTCAATGCCTGCAGAAGGCTTTGCTGTAAAGCGTGAACAAATGCCCATAGTGAATGTGCAAAACAGCATTATTCGCGTCTTGACGGGTACATACCGTGACACTAGTAGCGCACTGTCTCTGCCAGAGCCATTTAATTACTTGCATATAACATCGCAAAAAGAGGACACGCTTTCGATACCTTTGTCAGCGCAATCGGGTGGTTTGGTCTATGTACTTGAGGGACAAGCAACGCTCAATCCTCAGATGGCGTTAGAAGATACAAAGGACCGGTCGACACTTGAGAAAAATGGCGTTCAAGCATTTAATGCTAAAGAAGACACTGCACTAGAATTAAGACTTTCTGCAGGGGCACAAGTATTGGTGTTACATGGTCAGCACCACGGCTTACCTTTATATTCCTCAGGTCCGTTTGCAATGTACAGCAAACAACGACTTACAGAAGCTAAAGCTGCGAATGCGGTCGGTAAAATGGGGAATCTTTTGCCCTATCAA